>DATGFK010000746.1:0-5947 GCA_035309185.1 Aggregatilineales bacterium | reverse complement strand
CGCTATCCTCTCCGTAATAGTGCTGGCCTTCGGCGCGAAGGATGTTGCGCTGAAAGTCAAGGCGGAGCAAGTACGCCTGAACTTCATGGCGCTGGACTCACGTTTTCGTGGCTTCCTGTTTATCCTGGCAATATTCACGCTCGGCAATTCATCGGATGCTTTCCTGGTGCTCCTGGCGCAGCAGCGTGGCTTGAGCATCGCGGGCGTGCTGGGGATGTTGATCACCTTCAATGCAGTTTATGCGCTTCTGGCTGGCCCGGCAGGCGCCCTCTCCGACCGTGTTGGCCGACGCCGTCTCATGATCATGGGGTGGCTGGCTTATGCGATCCTGTACCTGGGTTTCGCTATCACGATCTCAGCCTGGCAAATCTGGGCGTTGTACGCACTCTATGGGCTGTATTATGCGGCGACGGAAGGCGCGGCGAAAGCGCTCGTGGCAGACCTGGTTCCCTCCGAGCAGCGCGGTACGGCTTATGGCTATTACAACGCCGCCATCGGGATTATGGCGCTACCGGCGAGCCTCCTTGCGGGAATTCTGTGGCAGGGCTTCGGGCCTAGCGCTCCCTTCGTGGCAGGCTTTGCGCTGGCCTTGACCGCAGGCATCTTGCTGTTGCTCTGGTTTCAGCGAACACAGCAAGCACGAGGCAATGGATGAGACAATTGACAAGGAAACGAATGGAAACACTCTTGCTCATCGGCATTGGCGGGTTCATCGGGGCCAATGTCCGCTACTGGGTCTCGCTGTGGGCAGCTAACCAGTTCGGCAAAACCTTCCCCTGGGGGACGCTGATGATCAACCTCACAGGATCAGCCTTGTTGGGGGTGTTCACAGCCTGGGCAGCCAACCGGACGACGCTTGATCCCCGCGTGCGTTTATTCGTCGCCATTGGTTTTTTTGGCGCGTATACGACCTTCTCGACTTATGCCAATGAAAGCGCTGCACTGCTCAACTCCGGGGCATGGATTGGCGCGTTGGGCGACATTCTCGCGTCGAACCTGCTGTGCATCGCAGGGGCATTGATCGGCCTGGCAATTGGCAGCCGGTTGTAAGACAAAATTGTGGATCGTCAAACCTTGATGGCAGCAAGCCTGGGGCATGTGTAACGCATTCAGTCAGGGCTGCACCTTGATCATGTCGAGGAACAGCCTATCGCTACGGACTTCCTCGTGATCGTAAACGGGCAGGCGGTCTTTTGTCCCCGCCCCATAGGCTCCGACCGAAACGTAGTAATCCCCCTGCGACATATCCGCCGGGAGCGGCACGCTGATCATCTGAATGAAAATGTCTCGCGCGCGCAGCAATGTCGGGTCCACGCTGAGAATGTCATTTTGAGCCACCGGCGCCGCGTTTGGATCGGGCAGGACATGGACAAAAATGCGCAGATCAGGAATCTGGTCGCCGTCGGCGCGCCAGTAAGTGACAACCGTGAGCATATCGCCTGGCTTGTACGCTTCTTTCCTATCATAGGCGTACCCCTCGAAGGTCAGGTAGCCTCCCATACGGACTGGTAAATCTACATCCGGAGAAGGGGAAGGGCCAGTCGTTCCCAGCGACCAAGTCACCTGGCTCTGAGTCAATTTTCCGATGGCATCGGCAAGCTGATTTTGAACGTCGATCCACACAACCGAGCCGGGTGTCAGAGCGGGATCAGTGACAGGGTTGGCGTTTGACAGCCAGGGGTTAAATGCGCCTGAAATGCGAGACTCTTGACCCGGTTCCGCGTATGCGACGCGCTGAGACGCACCGCCATTTGCCAGGACAAACCCCATAAGACAGTCACTCAACCGCAGGTTATTCAAGGGCCGATGGTTCATGAGATCGATTAATGCGGGATCAGCAATTTTCTTTTGCCCATTATCTAGATTGAATGAGCAAATGTCCGTGATCCGCCCATCGTCAACGTGGTCAACGTAAGCGACGACTCGCCCAAGCTGCTCCTGATAGAGCGAATCCACCTGCGGATCGGCTTGCCAGAGCCAGAACATCATCACAGCGACCACGCCCGCGCTGATGGCCCCGGCGATGGTCAGCATGACTATCGCACTGGTAAGTTCCACGTTGGCAACACGCTTCGTGTACCATTCCAGCAAACTGTGTGCGCCCAGGCCTATCAATGCGATGAGAGCAGGCAAGGCGACGACCAGATCGGCGAAGTTCACGCTGCCGGAGGCGCTCATATCGGTCCGCGACCAGATGGCAGGAAACAGGCCGATCAGCAATGTAATCAGGCTGAAGGCCACATTGGGCGAACGCCAATGCCGTAGAGCCGCGATCAGACCAATTAGCAGCAATAAAGCGCCCAGCGGACCAAAGAGGGGATTGCCGGGTAAATTATGTTGCGCCGAGACATCTCCCCGGTAAACCAGACCTGCAAGGGTCTGCAACAGGCTGTCTAAAAAGGCGCCGACACTCACGGGGCGATTTGCCCAATAGACATACAAGCCGCTCAAGGAGGGTGCGCGCAGCGTGAAAGTCAGGTAAGGAATGCACAAAATCAGCGCGACCAGGAGTCCAAAGGCGGTCAATGAAATCACGCGACGCGAAATTGGCTGGTGCGTCAGGAACAGGTAAACAATCACCGCAATGAGGATCGCGACAGCGACCAATCCCGTCCATTGGGTATAAGCTAGCAATGCCAGCAATACGCCCACAAAAATAAATGGCAGTGTGATAAGTGCTGCCGGTTTCACGTCGCGCCGCAGATGTACGGCCTGCGCCAATAAGAACAAGAATGCCAGCAGCAGTGCCAGAAGCAGCGATTCGCGTGTCGCGGAGCGCGACAGTAGCACGGGATAGAAAGTGGTTGCCAGGGTGAGCGCAGCCACCAAACCAGCAAATGAACCAAATAACCGCCGAACCAGGGCATAGGCCAGCGCGAGGCTAAGGAGGCCCAGCCACATCGGCAGTAGCCGGAAGCATAACAAGCCGTCGCCGAGCACGTTAGTGCCCACTGCCTGGAGCGTTGAATATAGTCCTTCGTGGCTGCCACTTGAGTCGGCAACACTGTAAAACGACGCAATCGCTCCCAGACGACGAATGGTTTCCGAAACCTGGATGGTGGCGCTTTCATCTGGACTGAAACCCTGCGGGACAGTGTTTAGGTGAACAATGCGAAGAGTCGCTCCGATCAGCAAGATTGCCACGATGAAAATCAGCGCGCGGCGGCGTATCGGTTGTGTGCTAGGTTCTTCGTTCGGATAAAGACTCAAGTTATATTGCCCTGGCGAGCGCAGTAAAGAATAAGACCAGCAGGCCAAGAATACAGTTCACGATGAGCAGACTGCGTTCGCGCCTTCGCAACTTTTCCATCTCGTTTGCAGCGGATTCCTTGCCCCGGCGCAAGAGCAAGCTGGCGCGTTCGAGTGCAGGTAGTACGCCCCACTGCATGGCTGCACCAATGATCAACATCCCCAGCACAGCCACGTGTTTGAGGAGTATAGCGCGAGTCCAGGCATTCGTAATCTGCAAAAATCCATCGTAATACGGACTCTTGCCCATCTGATACAGTCCGGTAACGATGAGTAAGATCAGGCACAGGTTCGTAAGCGGATAAAAGCGCTTCCTTACGCGATCCAGCAGTTCCAGGATCACATCGCCGTGCTCCTGGCGCCCCACCAGGGATCGAGCCTCAGGCCAGACCAGCAGCGTCAGAATTGTCAACCCTCCAAGCCACACAATGGTTGCTACAAAGTGTAAGAAATAGCTCAGGGTGAGGATCGGATCGCTGCTGACGTTCAGGGCAGTCATGGCGCGGATGGTGTAAACGTGGGCATTGGCGGCATCGGGACATATGGATTATCTCCGGCACCAATGGACGGGATAACCGTGGCGTCTATGTAGCGCGGCGCATTCGCCAGGTTAATGAACGCCCCACGAACCGCGTTATTCATTCCAGGAAGGCTGATAGACCACCAGTATTCTTCGTCGTCTGGTGTCCATTTGGGATCGGCGAGGTAGATCGTGGTCATCAGGCCCACCCAGGGTCGCCAGTGTTCCGCAGCGTAAGCGTAGGCGGCGACAAGATAGTCCGACTGCTGGCCTTCCGTGACTGCGTGCCAGCGGTAAGGATTAGGTATCAGATTGCCCTGAGCATCCTTGATCTGATCGCGGACGTCTGTTGTCCAGCCGACCTCCAGAATGGCGATCTGACGGGCGCCATCGCCATGTGCGACCTGGATTGCGCGCATATCCTCGACGTGCCGGAACACAAAAAAGCGGCTCCCGGTGAGTGAAGGATCATCGGGCGATGTTTCCGGCGCCCACTTGTAACCCGGTGCGTTAAGGCCCAACGCATCGTAATATGAGGAGAGTCCCGCCGCGAACATCCCTTCCAGGTAGCGCTGATCCGTCATCACATCGGCAGCATCCGTGCCAGTCGGCGCCAGCGGCGCACTGATCACGACTGCATCGGGGTCGGCAGCCTTAATGGCTTGATAGCAGGGGGCCAGGAACTTTACGTAGGCCGCAGGATTGGGCGGCCTGCCACCCCATTCACGTGAAAGGTTGGGTTCGTTCCAGACCTGGTAGCCTGCGATCTGTCCCTTATAGCGTGTAGCAATATCATGGCAGTATTCGCCAAAGGCTTGCTCGTCATAGGGCGGTTCTGTAGGGTCGGAGGACGACGGGCGAACGGCCCAGTAGGGAGCCTGCCCAAGGCGCGCGATGACCTTAATGCCTCGGTACTTCGCTTCGGCCACGATCAGGTCGGCGCGACTCCAATCGTAGGGAACATCCTTCGAGGCCCGCACGTCGTTCCAGCCGAAAATCTGTTTGACATAGTTGAAGCGGAGTTGCCGGATGTGTTCAAGGTCACGCTCGCGGGTCGTACCGTTCCACCACAGGAAGGCCTGGATGCCATAACTGAGCGATGGAAAAGCCTCATGCATGATGAGCGCTGGGCCGAGATTGGTCGGGCGCGCCGTTGGCGTACCCGCCGAAGACTCTTCATTGGTTGCCGAGATGGTGCGGGTGCTCATGACAAGCGCCCCACCGATCAATACTATAAGAGCCAGACCCAAACCCAACACCGTTCGGCGTCTGGCTGTGATGTGTGCAATGAATGTCATAATGTTACGAAGATGCTTTGCGAGGTTGACCCCGGAAATTGCGGTCTACGACCTTTTGCCAGACCGGGCGGGTTTGCCAATCTTTGCCAATAATACACCACAGGTTATTGTCCGCCACCGCGCCGTCCATAGACCAGCCCGTCTGCGGCCCATAGTTCAGGTTAAACAGGAATGCCAGCCGTACAAAGCCCCATTTCTGCATTTCGGCAATGGCTGCATCGGTGAAATTAGCCTGATCGGCAAGGGAATTATCGCTGGCAAACTCAAAGCCTTTAAGGGGCGTGTTGGTCAAGCCTTCGGTGCTGCCCCAGCCAAACTCTGTCACGCACAGTTCGACGTTGCTGCCTGCCGCCTGGATTTTCTTCTCGTACCCTTCAAGCGTGGTTTTGAAGTACCAGCTATGCACCCTGTTATTGTCGAACGGGCCACGAAATATCGCTTTGGGACGATTGACCACATTGACTGCATCCTGGTCGGGAGGAACGTTATAGCCGTTTGAGTGCGCGCCCACGCAATCAGCGTATTGCAGCATTCCTGCGTCAATCAATTGCTGGAAGTAAACAAAATCATCTGTCCAGTTTGGCTCCTGGCTATTTCCGGTAGGCGAGAGCGCCGCCGTAATGACGATGATATTCGGATCAACAGCCTTAATGGCGTCATGCGCGATCTTGAGCAGGGTGACGTAGCGTGAAGCACTGAGCAACTGAGGTGCGGTAGACCATTCACGATCCAGGTTTGGCTCATTCCAGACTTCTACAGCCTGGATCATGTTCGGGTAGCGCTTCAGAATGGCTGTGATGAAGTTTGCCAGGTCTTGAGGATCGTGAGGAGGGCCATCCAGGTGGCCGGGCTGATTTGTCGGCGCACCGGGATCGCGCGC
>DATGFK010000745.1:0-5447 GCA_035309185.1 Aggregatilineales bacterium | reverse complement strand
TGGTTGACCAGCATGGTGGTGCCGCCGTTATCGGCTGCCAGCGCGTCCAGCAGAGGTTCATTCACGTCGTCGCCCACGCCAATCGTGTAGATGCGGCTCTGCCCAGCGATCTCGTTTTTGACATTTGCCAGGATTTGCGAAGTGGACGTGACGCCATCGGTTGGCTGCCCATCAGTCAGGAAGACGACGATATGCGGACGATCTCCACTTTTGTCTACCGTGTTGAGGGCTGCGGCCATTGCGTCGTTGATGTTGGTACCCCCGTCAACGGGGAAGTTGGTCACCCACTGCTTGGCCCGGTCGCGTTCACCGGTATCTGCCGCCACCAGCTTGGTGGAGTAGGGCGTCACATTGGTTGAAAACGTGAATACAGTAAAGCGGTCGCCTGCATTGAGCGAGTCGAGAATCTGGTTCAGGGCGCGCTTGGCCTGGGTCGCCTTGACGCCGTTCATACTTCCCGAAACATCCAGCACGAACACAAAGTCTTTCTGCACTACCTCGTCTTTGTTGACCTGCAACTGCGGGGAGGCGACAGCGACGAAATAGCCGTCCTGGTCGTCGTTTTCGCGATAGCTTGCCAGGTTGAGGCCAAACTTATCGCTCGACTGTGAATAGACCAGGTCAAAGTTCTGCTTGGGCACGACGTTCTGCTCATGATAGCTGACCAGCGCGTCATTGGCGTCCGGGCGGGAGATGTCCAGCCTGTCACTGCCATACGAAGGCGAGTACAGGGCGCGGATCTCGCTGCTTTCAACGATGGTTACTTTGACCTGCAAGTCACCGACCGGCTCGTCCGTCCAGTTTGTGCTGCTCAGGGGATAACTGTAACGGGTCAGGCCGACGTCCCCGGCCAGCACCTCACTGTAGGTCAGGCGGACAGAGCGCGTCCCTTTGGCGGGCAGGATCACGCGGGTCTCGAAGGTGACTTTGGGGTCAAGCCCCGGCGGAACATCGCTGACGACGCCCGCCGCGATGGCCGCATCCTGTCCCTTGCTGGCCGCAGAATCATAGGCGGCGCGCGCATCTTCACTGGTCTGGATAGTGGCTTGCTGCCATTGCCCGTCAATCTGCTCGGCGAAGGCGGTCACGGTTGCGCCCTGGGGAACCGGGGCGATGTATACTGCCGATACCTGTTTGTCGAGGGTATTCTCGAAGGTCTGTTCGAGCGTCGTGCTGGCGATCTTGTTCTTGATCACCACGTCAATGTGAGACATGAGCGGCTGGCGAAAGACGCCATTTGAGAACAGCAGTCCGTCGGCCCCGGCGGGCATTGCGGTCAGGGCCATGCTGATCAGGCCGAGTGGGATTAGAAGACGATACAGGCTTGCTAGATACCGTTTGATGTTCATGATTGCTCCTTTTTAGCGACTTGTTTTCCCTCACCCCCGGCCCCTCATCCAGCAACTGGGCGAGGGGAGAAAGACCTCCGTTTGTCCCTCTCCCGCATACGGGCGAGCGATTTAGGGTGAGGGCTTTTACTTTTCCGGCACAGCGACGACGACGATACGATAGGCGGCAGTGTTGGGCGGCCAGCACGTGACCAGCGTCAGGTGTTCCCCGCTGCCGGACGCGATCCAGGCTGCCGCTTCAGGCGTGGCCGCTTCGCGGGCCGGGATGGCGAAAACAGCAGCGACGACATAGCCATAGATGCGGCTCCCGGCGGTCACTTTGATACGATTGCCTGGAGTGAGATAGGCAAGCTGGCGGAAGATCGAATGCGGCCACGTGTGTGGATCGAGAGATGGGCTGTGTCCGGCGACGACGATGTTCCTGCCCCAGCCCGGCCAGCCCGACTGGATATGCCAGCCTGCATCGCTCACGTCCCAATCCAGGCCGACGGTTCCGCTGTTTGAGAGAGTTTTCGCGGCAGTCTCATCTACGGCTTCCAGGTTGTTCCACAGTCCAAAATCCGGCAGTTCGATCCGTGATGGGGCAGCTTCGGCGGGGAGGTTCCCCACCTCTGATCCCTCGTTCGCACGTGGAAGTGAGGCGATCAAAGACGACGGTGAAGCAGGACGTGACGAGATCAGATGCTGCTCGGTCAGCCGCAGCGTAACGGCGGCATAGACCCGCATCCCGGCCCCGCCAGCAAACAACAAGAGGCCGCCCACCAGCACGATCCGCCACAGCCGACGCAGTTTCATCGCTCAATCCCTAAAGTTGGCTGACGATGTTGGAAAAAACGTTGCCGACTGATGGCCCCATCAGCGCCAAGACAATGACGACCAGGATCAGGGCCAGCGGCGCGATCAGCACGGCAACTCGCAGCGTCGGTGCGGCGGTGCGTGCCACGTTCCGCAAATACTGCCCGAAGGTGAGATCGTCCTCCGGCGGCGCATCCTGCGGAAGATTGAACGGTTCTTGATCTGGATTGCGGGGTGAGTTGGTCATATCCATAACTCCTGTTCTTGCAACGACTGCTTACGTTGGACTCAGGATATGCGTAGAGGCGGCAAAAGTGGATAGGCGCACGTCATCGCCGGAGCGTGACAAGCGTCTAATTCCCCCGCTTCCCCACTTTTCAGCTAACTATCATGAAAACTTAACAAAACGCCGGTAGTATCCGGATGAAATAGTGCTTGACCTCCGCCTGGAGGTGTGCTACAATTATTGTGATTGCACAATCGCGCAACTAATCAATCTAGCCAGATGAAGGAGGCAGCGGACATGGACAATTCGGTCAAGGACAGGTGCCGGGATACAGTTTTAGTAGATGCCTTCAAGGAGAGTGCAATGGAATTTTGCTGCCCGGCTCAGGTGCTTGTCCTGGACAGGCAAAATGGGCCAGCGGACACGATAGCCGACCTGGTAAGCAGGCTGTTAGAAGGCCAGGTTTCGACGCTGTTGACAACGAATCGTGAGGATGCGCTGTATGCGCTGAGTTGTTATGAATTTGATGTTGTGATGATAGGTGTTGAAGACAATGCCCTGGATCAATTGAGCTTATTGCCGGACTTAAAGGCGCAGCATGACACTCTGCCAGTGATTGTCGTCGGGCGGAACATGCAGCGTGACGACCTGGAGCGCTGCCGCTTCCACGGCGTCCGCGAAATGGTCGAGTTGCCTCAGCGGGCCGCCGAACTGAAGGCCCTGGTGACGGGAATTGCCGGGCGTTTCGTGGAACATGCGTGATCAAATAGCAGAGGATTAGCAAGCCGATAGGATGTCCGATTGCCGCATAAGTCTCCGCTAAAAGTGTAGAATATTCAGGGGCGCTTTTCTGGCGCCCCTGCTAGAATTATTGAAGCAACCTTTTGGGAAGTAGGGTTTTTATGCCGGTTGAAATCATCGAAACCACCGATTCGATAACTGCTCTGATGCAGTTCCGCACCTCGACCATCTACGAGATGCTGGTCAGTCTGAACACGATTCTCCTGGGACAGCGCCATACCGACCTGACGGGCAGGATGCGCCAGACCCTGGGCGATTCCTTTATCGAGGAACTAAGTCAGGCCTCTGGACGGTTTTGGCATGGTGGCGCACTGCTCGAATTTGCCGTTGACTATCCCGACCATCATGACGTTCCGGGCTTTATCGAGTACGTTCGCCAGATGGACGAGAATACCTTTCTGTTTTACCTGACCGGGAGAATCATCCCGGCGAAACAGATCGCAGCCACGCATGGCGATCCTGCGCTGCTCGTGGAAGCCATGAGCTACTATCCGCACCATCCCGACGAAGCCACCATGCGGCCCGTCATGGAAGACGTCCGTGCCTTTCAAACGCGCATCACCGGACTGTGGGAGCGCTACTGGACAGGGTTCTTCCAATACGAACTGGCAGGCCTTCCGGAAAGATGGGCGGATGCCATCGCGGATAAGGAACACTTCCTGGCTCGGGAGGGCGGACGCGCGCTGCTCGAACTGTTAACCACATCCGACAAAATGCCAGATCCGCTCCCGCCGAATCAGCCCTGGACGGAGATCGTCTGCGTGCCGGTCTACTTTATCTCGTCGCGCAGTTACCGGTTCTTTGGCTACGGGAATAATACCGTCATATTCGACAGCGAGCGCACCGAAGAGCGTATCCGCCTCATCAATCAAAACAAGGAAGAAGCGCTGAATGTGGCAAAAGCGCTTGGCGACAGCACGCGCCTGAGCATCCTCCAGCTCATTGCCCAGGGCGAACATCACTGGCACGGCAAGCGCCTTGCCGAAAAGCTAGACCTCTCCCCGTCAGCCGTTTCGCGTGCCCTGGCCCAGCTCCGCGACAGTGGACTCATCGCCGAGGAGCATCACGATAACCAGACCGTGACTTACCGCCTGGTGCGCGAATCCATCACCTCGCTGCCTGGGAAAATCCTCGAATATTTGTTTGGCTAGGCGCTACGGGTTCACACTGCATAGGTAGCTGGATCGAAGCGATCCAGGTGATCGCCGATCCAGGCGATGGTCTGCTGCAATCCGTCGTCCAGCGTAACCTGGGGACGCCACTCGATCAATTTCGCCGCCAGCCGGTTATCGGATTCCAGGCGCGTCACTTCGCTAGCACTGGGACGCAGGCGTTGACTGTCGCCCGCTTCGATCCGCACCCGGCGTCCGACCAGAGCGACAATCTTTTCGGCCACGTCGCCAATCGTCACACTGCTCCCGGTACCCAGATTCACCACCTGGCCGATGGCCTCGTCGTGCAGCGCAGCGTGCATCAGTCCGCGCGCCGTATCCGAGGCGTAGGTGTAATCGCGCACGGTGTGGATCGCGCCCAGCGAGATCACGTCGCGAGTCAGCGCCTGGCTGATAATCGTCGGGATCACGGCGCGGGCGCTCTGGCGCGGGCCATAGGTGTTAAAGGGCCGCACGACGACCACAGGCGTGCTAAAGCTGCGCTGAAAGCTGATGCTCAGGCTTTCGGCAGCGATCTTGGTTGCCGAATACGGCGACTGCGGCTGCAACGGATGTTTTTCGTCTATCGGAACATATTGCGCCGAGCCGTACACCTCGCTGGTCGAGACGATCACGCCGCGCCGGATTCCGTGCTGGCGCATGGCCTGCAAGATGTTGAGTGTTCCAACGACATTCACGGACACCGTTTCTTCCGGATGCTGGTAGGAGTACGGGATCGAGATGATCGCGCCCAGGTGAAAGATCGTATCCATGCCTTTGGCAGCGTCTGCAATTGCTTCAGCATCACGCAGATCGGCGCGGGCGACCTCGATCTCCTGGCTAATCTCGTGCGAGAGTAAGTGCAGGTTGCCCTGGTGATAGTCTGACGTGTAGCGTATCAGCGCACGAACCGCGTACCCTTCGCGCACCAGCAGTTCAACCAGGTGACTACCAATAAATCCGCCTGCTCCAGTGACCAGGACTTTTGTTGCGGCCAAGTGTGCTCCTTCTTTTTGCCAAATTATTCTATCCATTTACTGATTAGTTCAAACTGGTTGCTTATCACTCATGAATTGTCACGTTTCGACAACTCCTAGTGCAGTACCATAAATTGATCAGCGGGTA
>DATGFK010000744.1:0-3412 GCA_035309185.1 Aggregatilineales bacterium | reverse complement strand
AAGAATCATATCATCACCTGCCTACATCTCCTCGATCACGGTAGATGATGCGATGTGCGCATTATCCCAATCTTTTCTCAATTTGCCCGAATCGTCGGGACTTGGATCGGGCTATGTTAATCAAACCCCTTCTAAGGAACCCTGGTATCTGCTCAGGCTCGAAGCGGAAAATGCTGACACCCACCTGAGTAGTTACAAAAGGGATTCACTCAGCCTATCCCAGGTGTTCCTCGAAGAACGACATGACGCGCTGCCAGGAATCTGCCGAGGCTGCCGCATCGTAGCGTCCACCCCTGTCGTTGAAGAAGGAATGGTGGGCGCCCGGATAAATTTTGATGTCATGAGGAACGTGATAGATCTCGAGTTCGAGATTGAGTTTATTGCCTTGCCCGGCAGTGATGTCGCTGCCGGGGTACGAACCGACCACTGGACATGACCGCTTCACCGCTTCAAGTGGACGTGGATTGAAGCCATAGTACGGTGCAATAGCCTTCAGGCGATTATCCGCACAGGCCCATGCAATGGCAAAACTTCCGCCCAGGCAAAAACCAATCGCGCCCAGGCGGTTCTTGTCTACCTCTGGCAGCGTTGCCAGGTGATCCAGGGCAGCGCGGAGATTCTTGATGCCCTCATGATCGAGTGAGTTGAACAGTATCCCGCCGAAAAAGCGGGCCATGCATAGCATGGGATTGCGTCCGGAGAACAGATCAACGGCAAACGCCAGGTAGCCTTCGCTGACGAATTTGCGCGTTACGTCGCGGATGTTATCGTTCAATCCGTAAGCCTCGTGGATGACGACAACAGTTGGAAACGCTCCTGCCCCTTCGGGATGAGCCAAAAAACCGTTAAGTTGTAATGTTGCGCCCTGGAAACTAACGTTTTGTTCAAATGATGCCATTAACTTATCCCCAATTTGTTGGTTATCCCGGCAATGGGTGGATCAGTTCTTCGTCGTCGCGCACGGCCAGGCTCATCAGCGTTTCGTTTTTGTAGCAGACCGCGCCAAGCGACAACCCGATGACGATTCCATCGTGTTCCGTGCGGATGTGCCCATCATCGTCGCCCACGGGCCGCCCGTATATGTCCGTCAGACGCACGACCGGTTCGCCAGCAACAACCGTATCACCCGCCTTCACCAAATAATGAATTATGCCGCTGGCTGGCGCTTGCGGATGTTGCATCCTGCGCATTGGATAACCCGGCGTCAGCACTTTGATGCCGGAGATCGATTCCATGGGGCCGTCGAGCATCGTGGCCCAACGCATGACGTTTCGGATCCCCGATACTGCCGCGCCAACGATACTGCGATCTACCGTCATGTAGCCGCCAAGTTCGGCCGTGAAAGCGGGTATGCGGGCAGTGTTGAGGGCTGCGCCGCTGGTGGAACGGTGCAGGTTGAGCCGGACATATTCTGTAGAGACATATTCATTGATAATTGTGTGGCCGAAGGCTTCTAGCATTTGCCCGGTTGTGCTCTGAAGATGTTCTGCAACCGCACGATCCCGCCCACCTCGATAATAGATGGGATCTCGAAATGCGAAAGAGAGGGCGCCAATCGAATAGTTGTGCAAGTCAATCAGGTAGTCGGCAGTTTCGCGGATGCAGTTGAAAAGGCGTTCGTAAGCGACTTCCATCGCTGAAGGTGGCAACTCCGTGGAAAGTCCAGGACGACGCACGAAACCTGGGAACAAGCGATTGGGGTCTTGCCCGGCGCCGTAATAGGGCGCGCGTTGTCCCGTGCGCAGTCCGGCGGGGTTGAGATTTGGCACAGCCACGATTGCCCCGTGGATGCGCATCGCGAGTTCGGGCGTGAGAAGTTCGTGGATTACGGCGATTCCCGTATACTCGGCGCCGTGTATGGAACCGGTGAGCCAAAGCACCGGCCCGCGTTCCTCACCCTGCGCAATAATAATTGGAAACTGATCCGCGCCGCCTGTCGGGAGTTCTACGGCTTCCAGTGTGCCGTAGACGATCTTGCCCGGCTGTCCACACGCCGTCCCGACTTGTAGCGGCGATTTTAATGTCACGCACGCTGCTCCTTTGCCAGTGCTGACGCCAATTGAGCACAGACCAGTTCGAGCATCAACACGTTTTCAGCCTTGATAGAACCTGGCTGTTCGCGGCAGGCCAACACTACTCCGAAGCGGAGCGTCGATCCAACCGGCACGCACACTGCCGCTCCAAAACGTCCTTTTTCGATCAGGGTGTGGTTCGGTTCGTCGCCAAACCCCACCGTTTTACTCTGACCATTTTGCGCAACCCAACCGAGCAAACCGCTGTAATCCGAACGTACCGGCATCATGCTAGTAATGTTGTTGGGGCCAAGCTGCGCGGCCAGAGACAGCGAAGGGGGATCGGTTGGAGCCAGCGCGTAAAAAGCCACGTAATCGTAACCCAGTTCCTTGACCGTCTGGACGGCAGCTTGCTGCTTACCGAGTCCCTTGCCCGCTTTGTTCAGGGTTTTAGCAAAGGAGCGCACGGGCGGCAAGGCATCGGCGCGTAGAGTTTCCAGTTGGCGCTCCTCGGCCAGCCGTTTGATCTTCTTGATCAGATCATCCTCGCGGAAGGGATCGGTGGATACGTCGTCGGCGCGTCCTGGCATCCCAAAATCGGCCTCTTCATCTACCAGCAATATCAGCAGACGGGGATAGGACTGTCGCAGTTCCTTTACCAATTCAAAGACTTCGCCGAGGCCATTATCTACCACAAATACGTCAGGACGTTTTTCGGGGTTCGCCAGGATTTCGCGCGCGCTTGGAATCGAGGTAACCACGGTAACTTTGAGCTTAGAGTCTTTGGATAGGTTTTCTCTGTAACGGGCAACGGAAGGCAAACGTACGGCGGCGAGAACGTTGATTAGATTAGTGTCCATATTCCTACATCATCCGAGGGCCAAAATGTCCACGTGGCAATATAAGCTGAATTATAGGCCCGTGATAGCTTCTGGTACAAGGGGAGATCAAAAGAAGTTATCCGAAAGACTTCAGTGGTAAGCCGTAAGCGATGTGAATCCCCTCTGTCCAATATTTCCTATTGCTTAAGACTGTAAATCGTCGTACTAATAAATGTATAAGCGAGTTCTCGATGGAGGATACGCGGGATGAATGAATTAGACATGCAGCGACAGCGCGCTTTGCAGCGCCAACAATCCGTTGCGCAACAGCAGGCCGCGCAAGATGCTGCACGTGAGCAAGAACTGAAAGTCACCGAAGAGCAGCGTTACGTGGCGGCAAGAAACCAGAACGCAGCCATCGCTCGGATTGTCCATGTCGTGGACTTCTTGTTCGGAATCCTGGAATTGCTCCTGGCGGCGCGAATTTTGTTGCACATGCTTGCAGCAAATCCATCCAACCCCTTCGCGAACGTCATTTACACCTTATCCGAACCCTTCGTGGCGCTGTTTGCAAATCTC
>DATGFK010000743.1:0-12615 GCA_035309185.1 Aggregatilineales bacterium | reverse complement strand
ACAGACAAGGGCGCCTATTTCTTTGTTTATGTGGCCCTTTGCCTGGGATCGGTAGTTGGCATGGGCGCTACCCTGGCCCTCGTCTTCCGGCTGCTGAACCGCCAGGTTGAGATCGTCAAACAAGAGCCAGATCGCGCAGCGAATACCCCAAAGTCAGCCAGTGCCACAAAATCGTAGTTGTCGTGTGAAGGTGTACCACACCGAGGATGCTTTCTGCCGCTTTATGGCGTTGGGATCAGGGAGTGAGGATCATGAAGTCTGATCGTTCTGTTGCCAGCGCGACACAAAGCGATGCCCTGTACACGCGCTTAGCACTTGGGTCAGCCATCATCACGTTTTTGATGATTGTAGATGGAGCCATTACGCGCGTCTCAGAGTCGGGAATGGGCTGCGGCACATCCTGGCCTTCGTGCAACGGACTCCTCCTACCAGAATTTACGGATGTCCATACGGTGATTGAATTCGGCCACCGCATATTTGCTGCGCTGGTTGGCCTGTGCGTGCTTGCGCTGCTTGTCCGCGCCTTTCAGCGCCACCGCCAGGATCCGCGCCGGTTCAACCCGGCTGTGATTGCGATGGGCCTGTATGTGCTACAAGTGATCCTGGGCGGACTCACGGTTGGGCTGAGCAACGCATGGCTAAGTGTCGCGCCGCACCTGGCAAACTCGATGTTTTTGCTGGGTACGCTGCTGGTAGCCTGGGTTAATGCGCGCTACGGCGAACGTACTGGCGCTCAATCACCGGTACTTGCCCAGCCGGGTGGGATTGGCCTGACGACGGCGCTGTTGGCGACTTTGCTTGCGCTATGTGTGGCGCTTCTGGGTGCGGCAGTAGCCGGGAACTTTGCCACCAAATCCTGCGTGGGCTGGCCGCTGTGCTCTGGCGAAGTGTGGCCTGCTGACCAGGGCGGCCTGCAAGTCCTCAATATGACGCACCGCCTGTTGGCAGGCACGTTGGGTCTGGCCCTGGTCTACCTGCTGATCCGCTTGTGGAAAACGCCATCGCTGGTTCGTGCAGCGGTGCTGCTGGCGATAGGCGTGTATCTTATTCAGGCGGCAATCGGCGCGTTGGTGGTTGTCGTTAATGTTCGCGAATGGCTGGTCGTAGTCGAATCACTGCACGTTACGTTCGCTGCCGCCACGTGGTCTATGATGGTAATGGTGAGTGCATCCGTATGGTTACAGCAATCAAAACGCGCGACGGCGGGGCAGATAATCCCCGAAGCAACGCGCTCCGCGATTATCTCCAACTGACTAAACCCCGCATCGTGGTGTTGCTCATTTTCACCACGGTCACTGCGATGGTGATTGCGGCGGAAGGCAATCCGCTTCAACCACTTGTGCTGGCTGCGACCATCCTGGGTGGATCGCTCGCCGCAGGCGGCGCCAGCGCTCTGAACCAGTTCATTGACCGTGACCTGGATCGGCAAATGTCACGCACCCGCAATCGCCCAATCCCGGCAGGAAGAGTCACGCCGATCAATGGCCTGATATTCGGTCTGGCGCTCCTGGCATGGTCTGCCTTCTTGCTGACCTGGCTCGTCAATGGGTTGACGGCGCTCCTGGCGATGGTAGGTGCCGTATACTACGTCTTCGTGTACACGATCCTCCTTAAACGCAATACGGTGGTCAACATCCTGATCGGTGGCGGCGCGGGCGCCATTCCGGTACTGGTCGGTTGGGCAGCGGTGCGCGGTGGTCTTAATCTGCAACCCTTCCTGCTATTCGCTATAATTTTCTACTGGACGCCGCCCCATAGCTGGGCTTTGGCCTTGCTGGTCAACAGTGATTACGAGGAAGCCAAAATCCCGATGATGCCCGCCGCGCGCGGCGCAGAAGTGACCCGGCTTCAAATCCTAATGTATAGTGTCCAGCTTTTCCTGCTGACACTGGTTCCCGTTTTGCTCCCGGCTCAATACCGGTTGCTCGGCGGATTCTACCTGTATGCGGCGGCCCTCCTGGGAATTGGTCTGCTGTTCGAGGCTATCACCTTACTGCGGGAGGCCTCGAAGGCTGCTGCCCGACGCCTGTACCGTTACACGACCATGTACCTGGCGCTGCTTTTCCTGGCGATGATGATAGACCAGCTTTTTTTCCGCCGGTAGTACAACCAACAGCCACCCATTCACGCCGTCGCCCTAACGGGTGTAGACTCGTTGCCAACACCGGAAAATCAGTGGCGATTGGACGAAGCTCATGGGCGAAGTTTACGACCAGTTCGTGCGCGATCTGGAAGGTTGGCGTGTACAATACCGGGACAATCCTCGTCGTGAAATCATCCTCTTGCTGATGCTGGCCCTCGAACGCGAAGCCATTGTCGCCACCGCCTACCGCGAGCAGATTGTGGCGCGACGGCTTCATACGATGCCCGTCTCCGAAGGCGTACAGGAACTGATCCGCCACGCGCTGATCTGGGCCTGGAAAGATGAAGAGATGCACGCCATCTACATCCGGGGCGTGATCTTCAAGATGGGCAGCCTCTCCCTCCGCGTGCGGGCCTTCCTGAAGCAGATCGCAGGCGAAACCGGCGGGTGGGCCGGATCGGTCAAGAATCACCTGCGCTGGTCGGCGGCGCCGCTGTCGAACAGCCTGGCAACACTGCTGACCTGGGTCGGGATCGCCACCGGGCAAGTTCCCGAAGACGTGCGCAAATACCTCAAGTATGGGACGTTTCGCGAGTATAGTCTCTTCAATGTGGACGCCGAAAAAACCGCCTGGCTCTCCTACGAGCGACTGGTTGAACTTTTGTCCACGCAGTTCGATATGAGTACGCAAGTGGTGGAGGATTTTCGCCGCATCCAGGACGACGAAGCCCGACACACCCGCATCTTCGAGATCCTGGGTGCAGCAGTAGGTGAGAATGATCAGCTCGTTGCGGGAGAAGACGAGGATAGCCTGGTGCAGAAAATCGGGGCGATTGGCGAGGTTTTCCTGCCCCGTCGTCATCGTATCACTTTAACTTCAGGGAACCCGGTTGGTAGTGCTGGGCCGGTCTGGGTCATGCAAGGCTCCAATGCCGGAGAAAAGTTGTCTCTATTCCGCCATTTACTCGAAGAATCATGCCTTTCGACTCGGCTGAAGGAACGTGCGCAAGACATCGGCAAGCAAGCGCCGGCCCTACATGTTGCCATCAAAACTTCGTTTATGTTCGGCTACCATCACAAAGACCTTTCGCCCATCACTGATCCCGTGCTGGTCGGGGAATTGGCGAGCTATCTCCATGAGCAAGGCATTCAAGACATTGCCGTTGTCGAAGCGCCAAATCTGCTAGATCGCTTCTATCGAAACCGGAGCGTTCAGGATGTGGCCCGCTATTTCAAGTTGGACTCGCCCCTGTACCGGATCGTGGATGCGTGCGAGGAGCAGGTGCCGTATGCCTATTATCGCGGGCTTGCCCAATATTCCATCGCACAAACGTGGCAAGAGGCCGATTTCCGCATCTCGTTCGGCAAACTGCGCAGCCATCCAGTAGACCAGGTTGACCTGTCAATTGGGAACCTGCAAGGGTTGGGCGCGCGCTGTGACGATTTCATCTTCAGTGAACGCCAGTCGCACCGGGATACGGCGATTATGATGCTGTTAAGCGATTTTCCTACGCATTTTGCGCTGCTGGAAGGCTATGACCTGGCCCCTGATGGTATCCTGGGAATGATGGGGTCGCCGCGTCCGAAGTCGCCGCATCGTTTCTACGCCGGAGCGGATTCACTTGCGGTTGATATGGTGGCGGCACGACATCTCGGCATGAGCGACCCCCGTGACGCGAACATGATCCGCTCGGCGTGCTACTGGTTCGGCGATCCGTCACCGGGTATCCAGGTTAATGGCGCGGATGAGGCAATCGCGGGCTGGCGCGGGCCGTATCACGACGAATGGTCGTCACTTCTGAGTTTGATGGCTTACCCGGTCTATCAATTTGGTAGCGGACGTGGCGCTCTGTTCGTGCCAGAAATGGACGAAGATGCGTTCCCGCCCATTCAGCGCGACGGCTTGCTTCTGCGAGTGGGCCGCAAGGCGATCCAGGCGTTTTTGGGGCTACGGCATGGGAAAAGGCGATCAGTAATCACGCGCTAGCCGCGTGTCTTTCAGAACAAACAGCGCTCCTACAGAATGGCTAGTAGGAGCGCTGTTGCTCATATCTACGCTTACGCCGCATTTTCTCATTGCGGCGACGCTGATCGTGCGCTCTACTGCGCGGTGGCTGCGGGAGTCACGACGGGGCCGAATGCACTTCCAGGAGTAGTCACGGTAGCGGCGGCGGTTGCGCCGGGTAACGTTTTCTGGTTCGGGTTGCCATCTACGACACGTCCGACCTCGGCCCACTTTCCACCCTGTCCAGGCGCAGATTCCGTCAACACGAAGACCTGGCGGCCTCCCGTAACGAGGATATAGCGTCCGGGCGCACCCGAAAAGCCCGGCCAGTAGTCAATGGGCGTGGAGATCTCAAATTCCGGCGTTGTACCCCATCCAATAAGGCTGAACAGATTAGTGGGCTGGCGCCAGATTTTGCCGAAGCCCCGGCGCGGCTGGTACATCTTGACGCTGGGCGGCACGAGGCTCTGGTCAATTTCCTGTTCGCCGTCTTTGAAGGTATCCTTGTATATACGCCATTCGCCGCTGGTATCGTCGGGATTCTGCTTGATCAGCACCCAGATATTCGTCTGGGTCGAAATCCAGTACATGAAGCCGCGCTCAAAGTCTTCCTGGACAATGTAGGTATTCGTCCAGGTTTCTGGCGGAACCGACGCAGAGCCGCCCGATGATACGCTGGCCGTCGGGGCGGGAGCCTGAGTCTGGCTCTGAAGCTGACTCTTCGCGGCTACGGGAATGATTGCAACAACCAGCGCCATAAGCGCCAGGGCAATGACGGTTTTTCGCATCTTTATCTCTCCTCATCAGTGCTTGCACTTCGCGACAGATTTACGACTGGTTGATTTACACGCGCTTACGCTACAAACTGAGAAGTGTATATCTGACTGCACGCACTGGCAATCGTACAAAGGCGCTATATCCCGCGCCAACCCTACGCTTTCCTGACGCATGAGTATAGCTTTGGTAGACCGAGCGCCGGTAGGCGCTGATCCAAAGGCAGTGGTAGAGTCAGGCAATGACTATCATACGAACCATAAACCGCCGATGGCAACGAATACGCCGCTGGCAGAAAATCAGCGCTGTGCTTTTCGGACTGGTCGCCATTGCGGCACTCGGTATCTACCTGTGGATTTTTAGCGGCCTGCCGCCGATTGATCGGCTGCAAGCGGGCATGGCGCTGCCCAGCACACGCATCCTGGATCGGCATGGGCGACTGCTGTACGAGATCATTCCGCCCAAGGGTGGCCGCAATACCTCTGTGCCGCTTTCGCAAATTCCCCAACCGCTTGTCCAAGCCACTATCGCCACTGAGGATCGCAACTTTTACGCAACGCAGGGCGTTGACCTTGAAGGTGTCGTGCGTGCCCTGTGGATCAACTTGGAGGGCGGAGAAATCAAAGCAGGCGGGAGCACCATCACGCAGCAGGTAGCGCGAAATTTGCTGCTCGATCCGCAAGAACGGGCCGCACGTACCTTGCAGCGTAAACTCAAAGAAATGGTGCTGGCTGTCCGCCTGGCGCAAAGCTACAGCCACGCCGACATCCTGGCCCTTTACCTGAACCAATCTTATTATGGCAACATGGCTTATGGTGTCCAGGCGGCGGCACAGGTGTATTTCCGAAAGGATGTGCAGGCGCTCGACCTGGCTGAATGCGCCATGCTCGCTGGTCTGACCCAATCGCCAGCGACCTATGATCCGTTGACCAACCCCTCCACCGCCAAAGATCGCCAAAAGGTCGTCCTGGGCCTGATGGTCGAGGCCGGGGATATCACGCAGGCGCAGGCCGACGAAGCCGCAGCCGAACCACTGCAATACGGCTCCGCGAGCTTTCACATCGAAGCTCCGCATTTTGTGTTGCAGGTTTGGAATCAGGTAGCACATGACTATCCTGACGCCTTGTATCGCGGCGGCCTGGAAGTGACGACCACGCTAGACCTGGACTGGCAACACGCCGCCCAGGAAGTCGCCCGGCGCCACATTGACGAACTCAACCATCCCCCGGCAGGGCAACAGCCGCACAATGCAACCGACGCCGCCCTTGTGGCAATGGACCCGCTCAACGGCCAGGTATTGGCGATGCTGGGCAGCGTGGATTACTTTGACGAAGAGATCAACGGCGCGGTCAATATGGCCGTTTCGCCTCGCCAACCCGGCTCCGCGCTAAAACCGTTTACCTATTCGTTATCGTTCGACCCCAACCAGTCCAATCCCTGGACTCCGGCGACGATGCTGTTGGACGTGAGTACGCCGTTTATCACGCAGCGTTTGCAAAGTTACACGCCCAGCAACTTTGGCCTGGTGGAGCACGGCCCGGTGCTGATCCGCGAGGCGCTGGCTTCTTCGTACAATATCCCCGCAGTCGTCGCGCTGGATCACGTGGGACTATCGTCGCTGTTGAACCTCCTGCACCGGCTGGGAATTACCACGCTGCAAGACCAGACGCGCCTTGACCTGTCTGTCACGCTGGGCGGCGGAGAAGTCCGCCTGCTGGAATTGACTGCTGCATACGCGGCATTTGACAATGGCGGAAGCCCCATCAAGCCCAGCATGATCCTCAACGTGCAGGATTCGTCCGGCGCAACCCTGTACCAGTGGCAGCCACCTAAGGCTGCCCCGGCGGTGATCGATCCGCGCGTGGCATACCTCATCACCGACATCCTCAGCGATAACAACGCCCGCCTGCCGGAATTTGGCGATCATAGCGCGCTGCTCATCGGACGGCCCGCTGCCGTGAAAACCGGTACTACTACCGATTTTCGAGACAATTGGACGGTTGGCTACTCGTCGAACCTCGTCGTCGGCGTATGGGTTGGCAACGCCAATAATACGCCCATGATCAACGTCTCCGGGGTCAGCGGGGCCGGACCAATCTGGAACGAGTTTATGCGCGCGGTACTCAACGGGCAGCCCGAACTGACTTTCCAGCGCCCGCCGGGATTGGTTCAGGCGCAGGTGTGCGCTGTGTCTGGACTGCTGCCCACACCATTATGTCCCGCCACGCGCTTGGACTGGTTCATTGATGGCACAGTCCCAACCCAGCCGGATAACCTGTTTCACAAATTCACAATAGACCGCGATTCGGGGGCGTTGGCCGACGACGTCACGCCGCCGGATCGCCGCCAAGACAAGGTCTTTGAGGTGCTGCCGCAAGAGGCTCGCGATTGGGGCCTGAGGCATGGGATCGAACCGCCGCCAGTAGCCGCTCATGCCGTTGCTCCTACCAGCGCTGACAGCAGCCAGGGATTGCATCTGCTGATGCCTGATCCATATACAGTGTATCAACTGACACCCGTCGTTCCGTTCGATAGCCAGCAGATTCGCTTTTCGGCAGCGGTTCCCCCCGGTACAGTTCAGGTCACGTATTACCTGGACGGCCAAGCGGTGAGTTCAGCAGGCGGCGAGCCGTGGTGGGTTTGGTGGAACCTGATTCCCGGCCAGCACACGCTCAAAGCAGTCGCGACCCTGGACAGCGGTCAAACGCAAACCAGCGATCCGGTGCCCTTCACCGTGCAATCCTACGTGCCGCCGGAAGAGCAGCCAGCGTCAGGCGAGGTAAAGTGAACAGCAAAAAATTGTTCGTAAATGGCTAAGTTCTTCTGCCTGGCTATCAGCCTATTCACCGGATTGGCGCTATGCTGTGTCTCGCTCATTGCTGTGGAGCGTTTACAACCTCCAATCGAAGCCTATAAGCCATACGGACTCGAAGCGTGTAACGGCCATTACTGCCTACATGGAATTGAGCCTGGGAAGACTCGTTACAGCGAAGCAGTCGAAATCTTGAAAGTGCTTGGACGGAAAAATCTCAGGGCGATGAATACGACACTGCTTCCATATTATGCTCCAGACAAGGCCAGCACCGTGCTTGCCTGGCTTGACCTGGAGAATTCTGCGATGGATGCGCCGCGCGTTGGCGATACGATTGTGGGTTACGGGTGGCCTTGCGCTGCCACAATCCAGGTTCAGGCTGATAACAATTTCACAATGTGGCTTGAATACCCCTACTTATCAGTAGATGTGCCTCTATCATTGGAACCGCAATTCGTCAGGGGAGGAACACTCGACGCCGACTCCTCAATCGATAACCTGAGAATTCACGACGATCCAGGGACGTGCCAGCCACGTCTTCCTCCAACGCAAGATGGGGCTTTCACGATACCCTGGTTAGGCTTTGGGTCGATTCAAAAATATCTGGACTACTACAACGCAAATTATACGCACCTTGCTTCGGTAGCAGCCAACTAACCGGAGTTTATCGTTGCAAGATTCGCAGGATCAGCGCGATTCCAAGTGCTGCGAGGATGAACCACACGATGACGATCAAGATAATGCCCGAACGCAGGACGGGCTTGCCCTCCTGGATATGTACTTCGGCTTTAGATTGAGCATCTGCCATCACTGCGGGCGGGATCAGCTTGACCGCCAGGGCAACCCCAAGCGGCACGATAATCAGATCGTCTACGATACCGAGAACCGGGATGAAATCCGGGATTAAATCAAGCGGGCTGAACGCATACAGGACAACTGACGCCACGACCAGCCTGGCGTACCAGGGCAGGCGCGGATCACGGTAGGCGAAGTAGAGTGTGTAGGTCTTTAGCTTAAGTCGCCTGGCCGACTGCTTCCACCTGCCAAACAGTTTTTGCATCCTTCAGGATGCGTTGTACGCATCAACGAAATACTCAATGTTCAGCCTCTCCCCGGTCGCTTTTTCCAGGGCATCGTTCCAGGGAAGGGTCGAGCCGAGCGCGTATACCTGCTTGCGGAAGAACTCTCCCGCCGCCGGACGGTTGATAATCCCGCCTGCGTTCTTGTCCAACCAGCGCCGCCACTGGATGGACATCATCTCACCCAGCAGATAATTCTGATAGTAGGCAGGAGCCATAGCCACGTGATATTTAGTCGCCCAATCTGGCATGGCGCGCCCTTCGGGCCGCGTCAAGAATTGATATTTCTCAACCAGGTTCCACCAAAGCGTATCGAGGTCGCGTTCGGGGTCTTCGTACATACCCCGCTCGAAATTGACCATAACCATCACCCAACGGGCGAAGATCAACCGCTCCAGGCGCTTATACTTGTTGATCTTGTTCGTCAGAGCATCCACATCAGCGGCAGGCAGGCCGCGAATCTGAGTCAACCACTCTCGGTCGCTAGACATGCCTCCCATGAGAATCGCCATCGCCTCGGTTGAGAGGATATGCGCCGGTTCTCGTAGCAACCAGGGCAGCTCCGTGGGAATGTATTTGTCGTAGACGGCATGGCCGAGTTCATGCAGTAGCGTATCCATCCAGTGCAGGTTCTTCTGGAGATTGCAGAGCACTCGTACATCCCCTTCTCGATCCAGGTGTGTGCAAAACGCATGTTGATCCTTGTGATCACGCTCATACAGGTCGCTACGGGCCAGCACATCGCGAACTTCCATGCCCAGGCCGTCGTAGGTTTTGAGCGCCAGATCTTCCAAGGTCTGGTCTTTGAAGTAGCCGTCCAGGTCAACGCTGCCAACCTTCGGCGCACGCTGGAAGAACACGTCTGCATAATGCCAGGGCCGGAGCGCCTCCACAGGCACATGGTAGCGTTCGCTCAGGTGCGCATCCAGCTCCGCTTTCACCGCGCGGAAGGGCGCTTCGGTACGCACAGCCAGGTCATCCAGCATAGCATACAACCAGTCGGGATCGATCTCGCTCAGTTCCAGGCTCATTCGATGGTAATTCGCATAGCCCATTTTCTGCGCGCCCTGGTTACGCAGACGCGCCAACTGGCGGATCGAAGGCGCGACCACTGGCCCGATCTGTTTGCTGGCTTCCCAGGCTTCCTGGCGAATCTCATTATCCGTTTCTTCGACCAGGACAGTTTCGATGGCGTTGTTGGTCAGCGCTTTGCCAGCGACGTTTCCTCGAAAGTTCGTATAGGCCTCGCTCAGCGTCGTCATAAGGCGCGTCATCTCCTCAATGGTCGCGTCGTCGCGCTGATTCTGTGCGAAGGCATAATACAACTGTCGAATTTGCCGCGCCAGCAGGGGATCACTTGCAGCGGCGTTCGCCTTGTCCCAGGTGTGGATCTGTTCATAGAGCGATTTGTCAGCCAAAAACCGCATAAAAGCTGCGCGGGCGCGGGCGTTCTTCTCAAGATTTTCAGGGCTGCCGTTGGTGGCCGCATCCCATTCGGCCAGACTTGACGCGATATAAAGGGAGCGCAGTTGTGCGACAATCTGCGAAACTGTGGTAACCATATCAGATGGCATAAATTTTCCTCTTGGACAATCAAAACTGTTCGGGAGATGCTGCCACCACCGTCCTAGTGACGGCAGCCCATTCTTCCAGGGTAAGCGTTTCGGCCCGGCGCATCGGATCAACGCCGGATGCTTCCAACAGGGACGCGGCTTGCGGATGAGAAAGTCCGAGGCCTGCGCCCATCGAATTTTTGAGCTGCTTGCGCTTCTGACCGAATCCAGCACGGACTACTTTGAAGAATGTGGTCTCGTCGGGCACTTCCACGCGAGGCTGTGGATACACGTCAATCTGCACCACCGCCGAGGCCACTTCCGGGCGCGGCCAGAAGGCTGCTGGAGGAAGGCGAGTCACAATTCGCGGCTGGCCGTAAAATAACACACTGATCGCCAGCAGGCTCATGTCGCCCGGTGGAGCGACGAGTCGATCCGCGACTTCCTGCTGGATGGTTACCACCAGTCGTCGGGGTTTATGCGGCACTTCCAGCAAATGACGCAGAATGGCGCTGGTGATGTAGTAGGGGAGATTACCCACCACGACGTATTCCTGCACGCCAATCAGTGACGGGATATGGGTTTCGAGGATATCGGCGTGGATGATCTGGACATTCCCAAAATCTCGAACCTGATCTTCGAGGATGGGGATGAGCCGCTGGTCAATTTCGATGGCAATTACACGGGCCGCGCTCTGGGCCAGGTAAACCGTCAACGCTCCGGTGCCAGGCCCGATCTCCAGGACATAATCCGTGGGTCGAACCCCTGCTGTTTCAACGATTTTTTCGAGTGCATTGGGGTCATGCAGAAAGTTTTGTCCCAGGCTTTTTTTGGGGTCTATATGGCGCGTGTCTAGAAGAAACTTCGGGTTCATGGGGTGAGGGTTTCCCTTGAGACACAAAAACTATCGGCAGAAGGATGAGGCCAGGCGACCCTGCGGCACCCAGGGTGATTTCCTTAGCGCTGCTTCCTTTCGGACCTGACGCGGTTCGGAAGCCCTGCCGCGCAGGACCCAGTCTCATCCTTCTGCCGATAGTGCAAGCCGGATGTTATATCCCAACGCGAGTCTCAAAGTTGAGAATGCCAAAACCCGTTACCTGAGTTCTGGCAAAAGGAATTATAGCTTATTTCACGGAGGGTGAACAGGGTAGAAGCGCGGTCAAATCCTTCTGTGCCAGCAGGGTATACGTGGCAAAACAGTTTCAGCGAATTGTTATTGCGGAGATCAGCAACGACTTCAGATCGGATACTGAGATGCCGTCCTGGTTGGCTAAAAGCGTAGGTTGTAACCGTTCACTGGCACCCTGCGTCCAGCCAATCTCTAATTGATAATTTCCAGGCGGAGCAGCCGCATCAACCGGAAAATCATAGCTATCCTGGTAGAGCTTCCCAGGCAGCCACTGTGAACTTGCCAGGGTACCGGGCGACTGTTTATCTTGCTGACCCCATAAGGGATTGCCAGTTGACGGGTTAAAACTCTGTCCCAGCATATGGACGTAGGTACTAAGATTTTCAATCGGCTGATCAATTTGCCAGTAAAGGGTCAAACGGAGGTGCTGGCCGGGGCTGATAATCGCACTACTCAGGGCATAAGCGCATAGTTGAATGTGATCGCCAAACAGGACGTGTATCTGAACTGTCGCGCCCTGCACCGAATCGCAGGTTGAAGCGCTGCGCAGCAAAGTCGTGTGAGAATCGATCCAGGCAGCTTTAAGCACCAGCAGCGCGGCAAAGCCAACCAGTAACCATAGGCTCGGCTGAGGATAGACGATTGTCTGACTGACAGCAATCTCTGGGTTTCGTCTGTGCCACAGTACAGCCACAAGAGGCAAGGCTACCAATGCAACGACCGTGAGCAAATCACCGATGTTCATAGCCGGGGTGCCGTCATAACGCAACGCAATCGTGCTGGTTCCAGAAGGCACGTCAATCAGCGTATAGCCGGTTTGATCAGCAGCCTGAAGTGCTCGTGGCTGACCGTTGACCGTCCCGACCCAACCTGGAAAGTACATCAGATGCAGCGCCGCCCGAAAAGCGATTGGACTTTCCAGACGCACTTCGTACGTTGAGGCGCCCTGGTTGCTATTCAAAACCCTCGCACCGGAAGGGAGGTTATCTAGCGGCGATGCCTTCACGCGCGCCAACTCCTCATCGGTGAAATGCGCCGTGCGCCAACGGGGAAGGAGTTCACCCACCGTCGTGAGAGTCATCCCTGGTAAGTGATTCGCGACGGCCCACGCCTGCAGATCCTCAACACTCGGAGCGGGCGAAAATGCCGCATAACGATGCAGCAGGATCGGGTACAGGGA
>DATGFK010000742.1:0-2528 GCA_035309185.1 Aggregatilineales bacterium | reverse complement strand
ACCATCGGGACGGGCGTGCGCGAAGGCTATTTGCGAGGCCAGGGCTTTCTGAGCTTCGTTGCCGTGGGGCAGGACGCTACCACCAAAGCCTGGGATCGTCTGCTGGCGCTGGCGTTGTACAGCGGCACGCTGCGCGCCGGGGCCATCGAACTGACCTTCCGCCAGGAGGCCGAACTCGATCTGTTCATCCAGCAGGCGCTGATTCCGGCACTGCATACACTCATGACCAACGCCGCCGAACTGCTGATCAAGGAAGGCTATCCGCCGGAGGCGGCGCTGCTTGACCTGTACATCTCCGGAGAGTTGAGCTACACGCTGCAAAAGGCGGCAGAACTCGGTCTGATGGACACCATCAAGCTGCATTCTCTGACCGCGCAGTACGGCATCCTCTCGCGCGGGGATCGTTTCCAGGAGCCGAAGACTCGCCGCCAGATGGAACTCGTCCTGGACGAGATTCGCAATGGGAAGTTCGCTCAGGAATGGGCCAGTGAGTACGCCAACGGCTATCCGCGCCTGGAAGCGCTCCGCCAGAAGCGGGAGAAACTCCCGCTGTGGCAGCTTGAGCAGCAAGTCATGGAACTCCTGCGCCAATCCCCGCCGCTGCCCTGATGTTCGCCACAAAATCCGCCATTCGCCGCATCGTCCTGATCAAGCCGTGCTGCATCGGCGACGTGATCTTTGCGACTCCGCTGCTGACCGCGCTGCGACGCGGATTCCCGGACGCCGCTATTGATTGGGCAGTCGGTTCAAGCGCCATTGCGGCGCTGCGGGAACATCCTGATCTGAGTGCCGTATTGGACAGTGGCCCCCTGGCAAACCCGGCCAGCCGCCCGGCGAGTTTGCTCAAGCTGGCACGGATGCTACGGGCCGGACGCTACGACCTGGCCGTCGTACCGGATCGTTCGCCGCTCATGGGCCTGGCCCCGCTTCTGGCGGGTATCCACGTCCGCGCCGGGCTGGACAGCGCAGGACGCGGCTTCACCTATACGATTAAGGCGCCTATTGATCCCGACGTAGTACGTCACGAAGCCGACATTTACCTGGACATCGCCCGCCGCCTGGGTCTGAACGTGGAGAATTGCTGGGCAAATGTCCCCCCCTCGTCGGGCGCGCTGGCTGCGGCCAGGGATGCTCTGAATGCGGCTGGCGCGACGGATCGCCCCTTTGTGGTGATCCATCCCGGCGGCGGGGTCAATCCCGGCATGGTGATGGTTGAAAAACGCTGGCCTGCGGTCAACTTCGCGGCTCTGGCCGTCCGCGTTGCGGATCGCGTTGGCGCGCAAATCGTCCTGGTCGGTGCAGCGCAGGATCGCGAAGCCGTATCGGCATTCCGGGCCGCATGGACAGGGTTAGATCGCCCGTTGATTGACCTCACCGAGCGGCTTGCGCTGCCTGAAGTGGGCGCGCTGGCCTCGCTGGCCTCGCTGTATGTCGGAAACGATAACGGAGTCGGGCACCTGGCAGCAGCCAGCGGCGCCAAAGTGCTGATGATCTTTGGCCCGTCCGATCCGAGCCGCTATCGCCCCTTCGTTCCCGAAGGGCGGGCGCGCGTGGCCTGGAAAGCCATACATCTGCCAGAACGCGGGGTCAGCAGCGGGATGCCGTTTCAATTTGATTGGGAGCGGGACGGGATTGGCGTCGAGGGCGCGTGCGAACAGGCGTTCAGCCTCTTGCAATCTTAATTTTTTCTGTTACTATATTTTATATATGATTTCTTAACCCCTTTGCTGCACACAATTTATTCTTTATAACGATTGACTTAGCCTCACCATCCCATTCGAATTGCGGAGCAAAATGTATGATGCCCGTTGACAATGCCGTTTTCTTTCGCATTGATACCACCAATGGTATCGCCTGCCTGACTGGCGCGTGCGGTGAAGCAGTCGCTTCCACACTGCTTGCGGCACACGATAAAGGCACTTTCGATCTGCTGGGCTTTGTGGTACTGCCCAATGAATTGCAGCTCCT
The DNA here is from genome assembly GCA_035309185.1 of Aggregatilineales bacterium. Classification (GTDB taxonomy): domain Bacteria; phylum Chloroflexota; class Anaerolineae; order Aggregatilineales; family UBA2796; genus DATGFK01. The sequence goes on along the minus strand of DATGFK010000742.1, from coordinate 560 downwards.
GATCATTCCTCACGGCAAACCCATATCTGACCTTCTCAACGCATTGGAAGGCGAGTTGTCTGCAACGGCATCCGCTTTGCCCTTGCCAGAGATTTCCGGAAAAACGGTGTTTGACACCGACTTCTACCGCGAAAAATGCGATAGCAGCGAGGAAGTGCGCCAGCGACTGCGCTGGATGCATGACGCACCGGTTCGCTCACGCCTTGCCACCATGAGCAAAGCCTTTCCGCTTTCCTCAGCCAACGAAAAGTATCGTAGCAAGCTGATCCTCTCGCAGACGATAATGTGAGCAAGAAGATTGCGCGAAAATCGAAAAGGCGGCCTACGGGCCGTCTTTTTTTGCCCGCTGCCTGGACGTTTCCCAAACGCGCCCTTCACAAAACAACCGCATGGTTTTACAGTATATAGAGTTTCGTAGGTAGATATGTCACTATTGAGGGGTCAGGAAGGATTATCTATTTGCGATGGTAATCCAACCAGAAATCTTTAGGTGGCAAACATGCCTAAGAAAAGCTCAATTTTGCGCTCACGAAATTCGATTATCACAGACTCGAGAAGGT
>DATGFK010000741.1:0-4011 GCA_035309185.1 Aggregatilineales bacterium | reverse complement strand
ATGCCAGCAGGTTGAGACCCTCTTCTACGATGATCGTTTCAAGGGCCTCCACGCAGAACTCGGCTTCGGCAGGAATCTGCGGTAAGAAGACAATGCCTGTTCCGTACTGGCCCGCTTCCGGTAGCGCTGGAACTTCCACCTTGTACAGGGCGTGCGGAATTTGCATCAATATCCCCGCGCCGTCGCCCGTCTTGTTATCCGCGCTTTCAGCTCCCCGGTGCGCCATCCTTTCCAGGACTTCCAGCCCACGAGCGATAATCTCATGTGACCCTTCGCCTTTGATGCTGGCGACGAATCCAATGCCACATGAATCGTGTTCATAAGCCCTGTCGTACAATCCCTTTTTCGCGGGAAGATCTTTCATGGCGCAAGTGTCCTGTAGGAAGTATCACCGATGATATTGTATAGGGTGCTTGCTGCTTTCGCGGGGCAATTTGTGCATATTACTTAGAGGACACCGTCAGCCGTGACAATCTTCGGCTGTCTCCTGGATGGCTTAGTCAGGCGTTTTCAGGTGAAATGTCTGTGTGATTGAGAGCCTGTTTGGCAATATTTTTAGCAGATGCTTTTGAAGCAGGTCACAATAGGCTTACAAAATGACGCTATGGTTGTAAACTTCTGGTGGAATGCTACCGTGTTGTTATTGAGGCACAGCGTATGAGCGGATTTCGCTACTTAGAGGATGATTGACTGTCGTGTCTCAACGGCTGAAAATCATTGGCTTCGTTGCCACAGCACTAATCGCCCTAGTGCTGTTGTTCAATATATTGCGGGAGCCTATTCGGGAACACGACGCTGCTCAAGCACAGCAGCAGGAATCTCTCTCTCGCGCTCAGGTTCTATACGGTCAGAACTGCGTCCAGTGTCATGGCGCATTTGGAGAAGGCTTGAATGGAAACCCGGCTCTAAACAGCACCGCCGTACGCTTTAAAGATGCTTCAGATTTGTTCAAAACCATCGAACGTGGGCGGCTCGACACTGCAATGATTGGCTATGGCACAGGTGAAGGCGGCACGTTGACCAATCCTGATATTGACGATCTGGTTACGCTCATCCAGCATGGCTCGTGGCGAACGGTGCAAACTTACCTGAGCAACCAGGGACTGGTTCCGACTGATGTGCCGCCTGCTTCCCAAATCTTCAATGTCGCTGCCCTATCTTATCCCTTGCAAACCGTCAGTCAGGGCTGGGACATCTTCAGGGGAACTTGTATGTCCTGCCATTCCCTTGACGCCAACAGTACAACCTCGCACGCCATCGGCAAGAAGTTGACCGACAACACTTTCATCCAACAATCTACTGACGAACAGTTGCTCGCGTTTTTGAAAGTGGGGCGCGCCTCTAATGACCCCGCCAATACGACTGGCAATACCATGCCCGCCAAAGGAGGCAACCCCGCGCTAACTGATGATGATTTGCGCAGCGTGGTGGCCTTTGTGCGGGAACTCAACAAGGGAACGGTCAATCTCAACGGTGGAACGCAATCCGACACCCGTTCGGTGGGCAATTTCGAGGGTGTAGATTATCAATGGACTCCTTTCGCAAGTCACTTTGATAGCCCTATCGGCATGACCTTCGCGCCGGATCATTCCGGGAGACTGTTCGTTGCCGAACAAATGGGGCAGATTTTGATCGTGGACGGAAAGGGTCAAATCAACCCCACGCCGTTCCTGGACATCACCGACCTGGTGCCATTACACGTTTACGATGGCAGTTATACAGAGCAGGGCCTGTTAGGGCTGGCTTTCCCGCCCAACTTTGCACAAACTGGCGTATTTTTCGTCTCTTACAATGATGCGAACGTGAACAGCGTGATCGCTCGTTACCACGTAATTGCGAACGATCCGAACCGCGCCGATCCCAACAGTGGCGTCATTCTGCTGAAGTTTCACCAGCCCTATCAAGAACACAAGGGCGGCCAAATCGCTTTTGGTCCGGACGGCTATTTGTACGCCGCCTTTGGCGATGGCGGCAATCCATCGCTGCCCAGTTACCGGTCACAGAACCCTCAGAGCTACCTGGGCAAAATGCTGCGCCTTGACGTCAGTGATGTCAACGCTCCAACCTACAAGATCCCACCCGATAACCCTTATGTGGGCAATCCCACTTACTTGCCAGAGATCTGGGCGCTAGGCTTGCGCAATCCGTGGCGCTGGAGCTTTGATCGACAGACTGGTGACCTGTTCATCGGTGACGTGGGCCAATGGCAGTATGAATCGCTCGACTATCAGCCGCATAGCAGCCCTGGCGGCGAGAACTACCGCTGGAGCGCTTTCGAGGGCGTACACACCTATCTGAAAGACCAGCCAGTCCTGGGCCAAGCGACCTGGCCGATCGTCGAATACGATCATAAGCAGGGGCAGTGCATTGTTGGCGGCTACGTCTATCGTGGCAAGGCGCTACCGGGACTCGTCGGCAAATATATCTATGGGGACTACATCTACAGCAAAGTATGGATTCTCGACCGCGGTGCCTCCGGGCAATGGCAAAATCAGGTCTTCATGCCCAATACGGGCTACCATATGTCAGCCTTTGCCGAAGACGCTGACGGGGAACTGTACCTGGTGGACTATAAAGGGACGATCTATCGCCTGACGCAAGGGCCTAATTCCTCTTCTGGATAGTGATAACGATGCGGCATACCAGGATAAATCATCGCCCATTTGATTTTGCGATTTTCGCACTGCTTTCCTTTGGACTGATTCTGTCGCCCATAGCTGCTTCAGACAGGCTGCAAGCCCAATCTGTCTTGAGCGGCGATCTGCTTTTTACGACGGGTCAATTAAATGCCAATGGCATTCCTGGCTCTCGCAACATCTTGGCCCGCCTCGACAGGCGAACGGGGCAAGCCATCGCCTGGTACAGCGATCCCTCGGCAGTCTATCTCAAAGCGGTAAGCTGGTCGCCGCAGGGTGACCTGCTGGCCTTTGTTCGCGCAGAATTTGACGGGAAGCGCTACCCAGCGCAACTTTGCCTGCTTAACCGCTCGGGAGCGCGCCAACGCTGCTTTACAGACACGCCAGTTGGTTATTCCTCCGTGTACAACGACTACCTCGTGACCTGGTCAGGCGATGGCAAGCGCCTGTACTTCGCGAGCGGCGATGACAAAACTCGCCGGGTGATCGAAGCAGAGGTGAGCACGGGCAAGACGCTTCGTATACTCTACGAATATGATCTACAAGACAATGAGTTGGAAAATCCGCCCGTACTGGCGTGGACAAATGACCTGAGCTACCTGACCCTTGGCGCAGGCGACAATACGCGCGTTCAGCAAGGGCTTCCTGTTTTCATGGTAGACCTCAAAACCCAACAGCGGATCGATCTGGTGCACATTCGTGGCGCATCCGGTTCCAGCCTCTTTGTTGTTTGTCCGTATTTCTCGCCTCAAGGGATGTATTTAACGGCCTACAACTTCGACGTGCCTGAGACCCCGGCCATCCCGCAGTTTCTTATCCTGGATAAACAGGTGAACATTCTCTCCATTGTGAAGCCTTCTGCGCCGTTCAATGCTTCGCCGCAAGGCTGTCCGGCCTGGCAGAAGGATGAAAACGCTTTCTACTTCGACGTTGCGCAGGCAACAGAGCAGGCCAGTACGTTAAGCATTGTGAAATACACGCTGCAATCCCGGCAGTTTATGTGGTATTTTCAATCAGGTGCCCTAAACGATCTTGCAGAGGCAACCGTCAACTCGCATTTGAGCCTGTCGCCGGATGAGGCGTTCCTGGCTTTTGTGTCGCCCTTCGATCCGGGCGTGAAATTGGGAACACAGGTTACGATCATCTCTGCGACTGGTGGGCTTCAGCGTTACCGTTTGCCGTTCCGATTTTCATCCGACCCTATCTGGATTCCTCAGAACGGCACAACTTTTTAATGTGCGAAGCGTCGTCTTAATTTCCGGCCCTGGGAGTTAGCGCCCGCTTCGTTTCAAGATTTGAAAAAGGGCCGACACAGGTCTGATAACGATTTCTCAAGACCCATATCGGCCCGCGTTGCGTGACTAGTGAATTCCTG
>DATGFK010000740.1:0-3513 GCA_035309185.1 Aggregatilineales bacterium | reverse complement strand
GTGCAGGCGCTCTACGAATCCGCCGACTTTGATTTGTCCGTCCCATGCCAGCGCCGTGGGATCATCGAAGTCCTGCCAGAGTGCCAGCGTAGGGCCATCTGCGCGACCAAAATGAAGTTCTACCAGGTCGTCTAGCTTATCGAGCGAATAAGTGCCGTGTGAGCCGTGCAACTGCGCAACCTGCGATCTGCATACCAGGAACAGCAATTCCTGGGCGTAGCGGGGAATATCATACTGGCTGCATAGTTCAGGCATGGTGGGTTCAGCCACATCAAACGTGCTGAATGTCGTCTATGGTGATCCAGCCTGCCCGCAAGGCCATCAGCGCCGCATCCGAACGGCTTTTCACTTTCAGTTTGTCTATGGCGCCTTTGAGAAGATTTGTCACGGTTCCTTCGTCCAGGTTGAGGCGTTCCGCGATCTGATCGTTTTCTTCATAACCGGCAGCGATGCAGCGCAGCACGTCATGTTCCTGCGGATTGAGCGGGTCTATGTCGTTCATGCTGCGCAGGCCGTCAACAATCCGCTCAGCCACGCCTTCCCCCAGCACCATTCCGCCGGAGTACACATCTTTCACAGCCTTGACCAGTTCATCCTCAGATGCAGTCTTCAGGATGTAGCCGTTAGCCCCGGCCCGCAGCGCCCGCATAATGTACGGCGTCTCGTTTCGCCCGGTCAGCACGAGCACCTTCACGTTGGGATTGTCCAATTTGAGCTGTGGCAGCGCCTCAAGTCCGCCGACGTTGGGCATATTCAGATCAAGCAGCACCACGTCGGGCTTTTGCTCCCGCGAGAGGTCTATGGCTTCCTGGCCGTCATTGGCTTCGCCCACGACAACAATATCGCCCGAAAGTTCGAGATAGGCTGCCAGGGGCGCGCGCAGGGCGGCGTGATCGTCGGCCAGGATCGCTTTGATCTTCGGCCCCCGATCCGTGATGATTTCGGCGCTTGCCCCCGTGCTAATCGTGCCGGTGGTCATCGCCGGACCGGACATGGCAGCCGCCATCGCCGCTGCGCTCTGGAAGCGCTGCTCCGGCTGTTTTTCAAGCGCCTTCAAGATCACGCTTTCAAGCCAGAGTGGCATATCCGGCACATAGTGGCTGGGCTTGACCGGCGGTTTATTGACCTGTTGCAGCAAGATCGAAGCAATGTCGTCGGCGTCAAAAGGCAACTGCCCGGTAATCATTTCGTACAGCACCACACCCAGCGAATACAGATCGGTACGCGGATCGAGCGGTTTCCCTTGTGCCTGCTCCGGCGAAAGATAGGCCGGGGTGCCGATGATCGATCCCAGGGCGGTCAGGCGTTTTTGCCCGCCTTCAACCGGGATCGCCAGGCCAAAGTCCATGATCTTGATCACGTCGTCTTCCGTCAGGTAGATATTGGCGGGCTTGACGTCACGGTGAATGATCCCCGCCCGGTGGGCATAGTCCAGGGCCAGGCAGATCTGCTGACCGACACGGGCCACGAATTCCGCCTTGGAGGGAATGTAGTCGTACAGAGGTTTGCCCTTGACCAGTTCGACGATGATGTAGTTCGAATCGCCATCCTGGCCCACGTCATAAATCGCCATGATGCCGGGATGATTAAGCTTGGCAGAAGCCAGCGCTTCCCGCTCGAAGCGCTGTTTGGTCGTGATATGAACGTGAGGCAGAAGAATTTTGATGGCGACTGTCCGGCGCAAGCGCGTATCGGTACCCCTATAGACCGCGGCCGTGGCGCCTTCGCCGATCAATTCTTCAATCTGATAGCGGTCGTTAAGTTTTTGACCTACCATGTGTGGGCCTCACGCAAGAGCCTTTGAACGGATTGTGAGATCGAACATCACGTCCGACTGCCTGTAGTGTACAAGATGTTGGGGTGCCTGCCAAGCGCTCTTCAGGCAACTCAGGGCCCATCAGAAGTTAAGCAGCTTCTTGAGCGCGTCGGGCAGATATTGGCTCAACGTGTCGGAAAAGAACGGCCCCATCGGGGCATCCGCGCCGCCGAGCTGGGGCAATCCCCGCAGGATGACCACGCCCTTGAGGCATACACCTATCGTGACGATGGAGTTGTCGGCGCGGGTAATGGTCAATCTAACGTGGTCAGGACAATCCGTATTGGGCGCTACCGTCTGCACGGAGATATTGAACGACTTGGCAAAAACGGTTAAATCGCTGCCGATGACCTGCGCCTGCCGGGTATAATTCCCCGTCGCTGGCTCAAGCGTATCAACCTGGATCATTGTCATGCCTGCCAGGTTTGCGGCTAGGTAAGGATTGATCACCTGCCCGATCTTCGAGGAGTCCAGCGTAGGCTGTATCACCTGCGGCGTCTGTCCCGACTGAGCCGCCGTCGCAAAAATGCTGGTCAGGTCCAGTGTGGCGCGCGGCGTGGCCGGAGTCGGCGGGTTGGGCAGCACCAGGATTCCGATGACACAGATCGCCAGGAGACAGGCGGCACTGGCCGCTCCCACCGCGACAATCAGGGCAATTGTCCACCTGTCGAATCTCCGGCGCGGCGGGGGAGCATAGCCTTGCTGATAGGGCGCATTCATAAGAGTTGACCCTCCATTGTGACGCTGCCCACAAGAAGTCCTGCATCCAATAGTCTTAAAGAGGCATGAAGAATCTCGAAACGTCTATTCAGTTCACACGTAACCTGTTGTATGATACGCTTGATGTCGGGCAATGAGCAAGCACAGGTAGAATGCAAATCTCAGCTATAGGGAGTAGCCATGTCCATTTACGACGCCGACGACTTTAATGAGGAATTCGTCAACGAAGACGAAGAAGATGCCAACGCCTTTGAGGTCACCATGTCCGCCATCTTTGAAGGCAAGGGCGAGGATGCCGATGCCGTGCTGGAATCCGCGCGGCGCGCTGCTGAAGAGTCCGTTTACGATGGGCTGTGGGAGATAGACGAAGGCAAGCTCGCCGGAGAACCCAAAGCCAACGGGCGCACGCCAGTCGAATTTACGGCCACCGGCTTGATCCAGGCCGACAGCATGGAGGAAGCGCTCGACATGGCGGCCAGCGAACTGAGCGATGACTGGGACATCATTGGCGAACCGCTGCCGGTATATATTGACGAATTTGATGAGTGAGCGCCCGACGGCGGCGCTGAACGGTTCCTGTCAAACTTTGGCTTGCAGAAAATCGCGCAGGTTCTTGATGAAACGGTCGGGTGCGTCCAGCATGGGGAAGTGTCCCGAATCCTGGTAATAGGCGATCTCCGCCTGTTTGACGCCCGCTTTGAGCGCGTCCCTCTGATTGGGGTTGACGATGATATCCTTGCGGCCATAAATGCCAAGCGTTGGCACGTGAACGTTGCCCAGGAGCGGACGCAGATCGGTCTTCCGCAATGTCCCGATGCTTTGGAAAAACGACTGCATGGAGACCTGCGTCGTATCGCGCAAAATCATGTTGGAAGCCTGCCGCCCATTGTTGGCCGCCAGGTAGCCAATGGTTCCCACGAAGCCGTAGCGCACGAAGGGGAACAACCACAGCAGTGAAGCAATGGCCGGGAACCCCG
>DATGFK010000739.1:0-5115 GCA_035309185.1 Aggregatilineales bacterium | reverse complement strand
ACGGGCCTGCGGCGGTATGAAGCCTTCAAAAAGCGATAAGGACAAGATCATCCTGACAAGGTACCCGACAGCTACATTATTTGGAGGATTCATTCGTGAGAGCGAAGGCCAAATCCAAGAAATCGCGTGGAGCGACAGGTGCGCGTATCGTTTTCCGACTCAACCCGAACAGACCGCAGGAAAAGGTCATCCTGGAGTATTTAGCTCAGCAATCCGGCGCTTACCAGGCCTCGGCTTCTATCAAGCGTGCCCTGTACGAGAAGGTCACTGGCCTTGATTGGGATACTAACAGGCCGCTCGCTCCTGCGCCTGTTGCCGTCACTGAGCCCGTCAAAGTGCGCAAACCAGCTGACGATGAGAAGAAGAAGAAACAGATTGCAGACATCATGGCGGGCCTAGATGACTGGACTGCTGCGTTTAGTTGAACTGTCAGTGACCGTCGCCTGAAGGCGACAGCTTGTAGGAAACTACAGGCTCACGCTGACCAGACTCAGCCAGGAGGAATACCTTATCGGGCTACGTTCGGTACGAATACATAGGTACGGCAGGGTGCGTGCCAGCCCTGCCCGCTACGGAACACGATTAAAAGGTCTGAGGGTCTAAGCCGGTGTCGTGTTCAATTAAACCGTACCAGAACCTTGTCGAGGCAAACTTTACCCGCGCAAGCGGAGACAGATGGGGTAACTCATGAATCGCGTATTTGTGCTAGACGTGAACCGCCTGCCGCTCATGCCCTGCTATCCAGCGCGGGCCAGGCAATTGCTCAAAGCGGGCCAGGCGCGGGTTTTGCGCCGCTACCCCTTCACGATCATCTTTGCCGAGCGCGTGGGAGGGGAGATGCAGCCCACTCAGGTGAAACTCGATCCCGGCTCCAAGACGACGGGTATTGCCATTGTAGTGGAGGGTAAGCGCGGCAAGCGCGTGGTTTGGGCTGGCGAACTGAGCCACCGAAGCAATATCAAGAGCAGGCTGGAGGCACGCCGTGCGCTGCGCCGTTCCCGTCGGTCACGCAAGACGCGCTATCGTGCAGGACGCTTCAACAACCGGCGTCGGCGAACTGGTTGGCTACCCCCATCTGTACAAAGCCGAGTCGAGAACGTCAAGACATGGGTACATCGGCTGCGAATGATGTGTCCAGTGAGTGCCCTGGCGATGGAACTGGTCAAATTCGACACGCAGCTCATGCAGAACGCGGAGATTAGAGGTGTTGAGTATCAGCAGGGCGAGTTGGCAGGCTATGAGGTGCGTGAGTACCTGCTCGAAAAATGGAGACGCAAGTGTGCCTACTGCGGCAAAACCGCCATTCCACTGCAAGTTGAGCATATCACGCCTCGCAGTCGAGGAGGTTCTGACCGGGTCAGCAACCTGACGCTAGCCTGTGAGAACTGTAACCTCGACAAAGGCACACAGACGGCGGCGGAGTTTGGCTATGCGCACCTCCAGGCTCAAGCCAAAGTACCCCTCAAAGATGCAACAGCCGTCAATACAACCCGTTGGGTTCTCTTTGGGGTTCTGAAAGCCAGCGGACTTCCCGTTGAAGTTGGCACAGGTGGGAGAACCAAATTCAACCGCACACAGCAGAACTATCCCAAAGCACACTGGATTGACGCTGCTTGTGTAGGAGAGAGCGGCCAGAGGGTGAAATTGAGTGCCGATCAAGCTCCTCTGGCGATCGTTGCCACTGGACACGGCAACAGGCAGATGTGCGGGACAGATGCCTATGGTTTTCCTATTCGGCATCGCGCTCATCAGAAGATGGCTCATGGTTTCCAAACGGGCGACCTGGTGCGGGCCATTGTGCCCCAGGGCAAACACGCTGGAAAGCATGTCGGACGTATTTCCATACGCACTCGGCCGTCCTTCAAGCTAAAAAACTTCGACGTACACCCGAAGTATCTGAGACGAATTCACTATGCTGACGGCTACGAATATTAGCAAAGGAGCGCGGCTTCCCCTGTCGCGTTCACGCGACAGCCCCCGCCGCGAAATTACCTGTGGCAAGTATCGACTCAGATCGAGCTGGTCGGCGATTGATCACTGAAGACCGTGTAATGGCAGAAATCTGTCATTAACTCGGCGCTTGGTCGGACTCAGAAATCAAGATCACTTTCTGCGTTAAGCGGATTGTGATACAGTCAGAAGCCATGTGTTAAGCACCCTAACTTAGAGTGAAAGGTCCACAGATGAAGACAATAGCTGTAGCAAACCGCAAGGGAGGCACAGGTAAAACGACCATCTCGTCCCACCTGGCTGGAGCGCTTGCCCATCGAGGATACACAGTCTGTCTCATCGACACCGACCCACAAGGCCATGCGGCTTTGACTGTCGGCCTGCGCAAAGAACCAGGCTTATATAACCTGCTAATAGAGAATGCGAACTTTTCCGACGTTCTACGGCAAATCAACCCCAATGCTATTTCCGTCCCCGACAATGCTCCGCAGGGCCACCTATTTCTACTACCATCCGATGAGCGTACGCAGGCCATCCCTGTAATGGACAAGAATCCCTTTAATTTAGCCCAGCGCCTCGAAGAACTGGAAAACCAATTTGACTACGTGATCATTGACACTGCGCCTACCATCAGTTTATTTGATGGAACCATTTATCTTGCCGTTGAAGCCATTCTATACGTAACGGAATGTGAGACGCTTTCGCTGGATGGTCTCAAGTCAGGGATTAAGCAAATCACCGACTTTGCTCCCAGTCGGCTGAAGAACAGTCTCCCCAAGATCGAGGTGCTCGGAATCGTTCCAAACAAGTACCGAGAAAAAACGGCGACCCATGTTGCGAATCTCAGGGCCGTGCAGGAAAAGTTTGGAGACCTGGTTTGGGAGCCGATTGCCCTGCGCACGATCTTACCTGAAGCGACAACCGCCGGTAAGCTCGTATTTAGTCTGGCTCCTTCCTCCGACGCTGCGGCAGCGATGTGGGATATTGCAGACCGATTTGAAAGGGCAGTCGAGACGTGGCAAAGTCAAAAGCAGACACAATAAAAGTCAGTACGTTTGATGATGATGAGGCGCTCACGCCGGAGTCCGCGCTGGGAGCGCTTGCCGGGATGGGAACCCTGGCGCTCAATATTCCGCGCAACGTTATCGCCAAACCCCTTCCTATCCTCAGCGTGTACCCGGACCCTACACAGCCGCGCCGTGCAATGCCGTCTGCTGTTCGCAAGACATGGGACAGGAATCCCGCGACCATTCCCAGTGCTTTGACTTCGTGGATGGCCCTTGCGGAGGAGGAGAGTGGAACACCCTTCCCACTGGACGATCTGCTTAAGACGCCAGGCGACGATACCCAGTGGGATGAAGCGGAAGACGAAGAATACAGTCCTGAAAGGCACCCCGATCAGGGGCCAGTTGAATGGAGTCTCTTAAAACTTGCCCGGCTGGCGTCGAGCATCTTTCACCAGGGGCTAACCTATCCAATCACAGCGGTTGGCAAACAAGATACCTACATCATCGAAACTGGGGAGAGACGATGGTTGGCTTACCATCTGCTTTACGCTTACACGCAGGATAATGTTTGGGCTAATATCCCGACGCGAATCATGGACAAACGAAGCCCCTGGCGGCAAGCGGAGGAGAACTCCGCACGGGAGAATCTCAACGCGATTGCCAAAGCGCGACAATTGGCTCTGCTTCTCATGGACATACTCGACCCGGATGCCACAGCGTTTGTGTCCTACGACAGCGCTGTTGGCGATAAGGTCTCGGAGCGCGCTTATTATGCCCAGGTCGCTGATGGCGAAACTTACAGGATTCCGCGCGGCAAGAGTGAATTGATCATGCGTGCGATGGGGCTAAGCGATCCGTCTCAACTCAGACACCACCGCGCACTCTTACGATTGCCGGACGAAGTCTGGACGACTGCTGATGACAATAATCTCCCAGAGTCAGCCCTACGCCCCCTTGTCGGTAGCGATCTGTCTGAAGAAGCCCAGCTCGCCCGACTCCAGGAAATCATCCAGGCTCGGCAAAGTGTTGAAGATACCGTGTCTACAGACACGCTAACTTCATCTGGCGTTACCTCGACATCGGGAAAACGACGAAAAGGCGGAAATTCTAGCGTGAACCTGGAGTGGTTTGAGACCCAATGGGCCCGTCTTGACAAGCGGTTCCACAAGGCAGATATGGATCTTAAGCGCCGAATCGTTGACGAAATGGAAGCACGACTCGAAGCACTCAAGAAAACGCTCGAATCTTAGATTCAGACATCGATCAAAACTCCCTAATCCCATTTGAGGCGAAAGTAAAGCATACATGACGGATGTATAAAAAACTCCGACATGAACTTGCCCTATCGTAAGCCTGTGGAACCTACGTTTACTCCGACACGTGAGGGCAAAAAGTCAGGTTAACGTGTCGGAGTAGAGATATTCTCCGATGCGTGTCAGCGCTAAGCGAATGGTCAACTGGCGCAGAGCGTTCGGCGAAGGAATATTGGCCGCCAGGGCAACCCTTGACCGAACGCCGCCGCCACGGAAATTGTGAACGTCTTGCAGTTTCACCGCTGCCGACGTGGCGGGGATTTGCGCCAGTTTGCGAAGTCTGGCCGGGTGGTGGTCTTTCTCGGCAAGGCGTGTCCTGCCTACAGCCACCGATGCACTGAAAGTGCGCGGTGAGGTGCCGCGCTGACGTGTGCCACATCCCTCCCACCGGTTTGCCAGGTGGGGCTAGGTTTTACCTGGCTACTTTTGCCTATGACACTTTTCCCTCCATATTGCACCATCTCGCAGATGATCTGCTTTCACAGTGTTTATGCACTGTGACCAGATTCATGTTGCAGTCAAACGCCAATCCGGAGTATCCAATCAGGGAGTCCGGCCCCCGATGCAGATGGGATATTTGAAATGGGAATCCAATACGACCATCGGCATTATCAGTTTTGGAGGGTTCATAATAGCTCACTACAAAGGCTCCGTGAGCCTTCCTGAACCCAAGAATTGGAGATTCCAACTTCACATAGCTCACTTCTCATGCTGGCCGGACTCCCTGCCAATTAAGACAATTCGTTAAGTTTCAGTCAGATTTTCCCGCCCTAAATAGACGTCAATAATATTCTCGGCTGTAGTGAGGTTTGTAATTTCAATTGGCTCATGTTCTAGCGCCTCAG
>DATGFK010000738.1:0-9762 GCA_035309185.1 Aggregatilineales bacterium | reverse complement strand
GGTTTCAAAATGAAGCTGTTGCCCGTAGCCACCGCATAGGGCAGGAACCACATCGGAATCATGGCCGGGAAGTTGAAGGGCGCGATGACGGCCACCACTCCCAGCGGCTGGCGGTACATGTGCTCGTCAATGCCCTGCGCGATGTCCTCGTTGTTGTAGCCCTGCATCAGGATCGGCATTCCGCAGGCGACCTCGACGTTCTCGATGGCACGCTTGATCTCCGCCACGCTTTCCGAGTAGATTTTCCCGGCCTCATTGGTGACGATGCGGGCCAGTTCGTCCAGATGGGTTTCCAACATCGTCTTGAGTTTGAACAGCGGCTGGATGCGGTCGCCCACCGGAACCCTTCGCCAGTCCAGAAACGCCTTGTGGCCTGCTTCGGCGGCGGCATGGACGGCTTCTTGCGGGGTCATGACCACCTCGCCAATGACCGAGCCGAAGGCCGGGTTCATCACATTGAGCCGCGTTGCCGCGTTGGCTGCTGTCCACTGCCCCCCGATGTAATCCAATATCTGTTCCGGCATTATCTTTTCCATTTTTTCTCCAATTCCCCTCTGACCTAGACTTAAGCCTGGACTTCAGCTAACTTGACCGGGCGGTTTTCCCGAAGCGAAGTAAGTGCCGCTTTTGCCATCACAACCGGGATGCGCCCGTCCAGGCCGCTCACCGGTGGCGCTGTATTTTCTGTCAGGCAGCGGATAAACGCCGTCAGTTCGGCCTGATAAGACTGGATGTAGCGATCCATGAAGAAGTTCAGTGGCAGAGCTTGCCGGACATTCTCGGCTGAACTGATCGTCACGGCATCAGGGTACAAATTGCTGCTGGCAGCGCTCCCGGCGCTGCCAAAGACCTCAATGCGCTGGTCGTAGCCATAGACGGCTTTGCGGCTGTTGTCAATCACGCCCAGAGCGCCACTAGCGAACTTCAACGTGATCAGGGCTGTGTCAATGTCGCCGGCTTCGCCAATGGCCGGATCGACCAGTACGCCGCCTACCGCATAAATCTCTTCGACTTCACCGAGCAAGAAGCGCGCCATGTCGAAATCGTGAATGGTCATATCCATGAACATGCCACCCGACACACGAACATACTCGGCAGGCGGCGGAGCCGGGTCACGGCTGATGATGTGCATGAGGTGCGGCGTGCCGATCTCCTGCTGGTCAATTGCGCATTTGATCCGCTCCGCATTCGGATCAAAGCGGCGATTGAAGCCGATCATCAGCTTTACGTTGGCCTTCTCGACGGCATCCAATGCCGAATCGATCTGCTTGAGATCGGGCGCGATGGGCTTTTCACAAAATATGTGTTTGCCGTGCTGTGCTGCCGCAATGATAAAGGGCACGTGCGTGTTGGTAGCTGAGCAGATGATCACGGCGTCTAGGTCAGGATCGGCAACCATCTCCTCGAAGGTGGCCGGGATTCGCTTCACGCCAAAGTCCTGTGCGGCGTGCTGCGCGGAGTCACGGTTAATATCGGTCAGGGCGATCAATTCCGCCTGTGGAATGTGCTGCGTGATCGTCTGGCCGTGTACTTTTCCGATGCGCCCAGTTCCAACCAGCCCCAGGCGAATTTTTTCAGTCATTGTGTGCCTCGTTTCGCTCTAGAGTCCGATCTTTTGAAGGTACTCACGGTTCGCCTGTGAGAAGCGCCGGGGCGCATTAGGGTCTTCGGTCAATACGTCCTGTTCGACAACCGCCCAGCCGGAATAGCCAACTTTTTGCATCTCCCGAATGACGCCGGGGAAGTCTACGTTGCCTTCGCCAAGAGGGCAGAACACGCCCGCACTGACGGCCTCAAAATAGTTCTTTTTTGAGGCCCTACACTCGTCGGCGATCTTGTTGCTGCAATCCTTGAGATGCAAATAGCGGACCCGCGAACCAAACTCACGTACACAGGCGACTGCGTCGCCACCCGCATACTGCCAGTGGCCGGTATCCAAGCACAACCCGACCAGTTCGTTATCTGTGCGCTTCAACAACTCGCGCGTTTCGTCAGGCGTCTCGACGTAGCCCGCACAGTGATGATGAAAGACGGTACGCAACCCGGTCTCGTCGTGGATGCGCCGGGCGATCAGATTGACGCCGCGCGCCACCACATCCCATTGCGCAGGGCTAAGTTTTGATCCCGTGCGGCGGCCCGCCACCTGGAGGAGTTCCGGCACCTTGCCGTTATCGTCGGCCAATACTACAAACACCGCGCCCAGCGCAGCCAGCAGCTTGCCCACCTTGAGCGCTTCCTGTGCGGCAGTTTCGTGACCCTTTTCATCCACGAGCGGAACCGGCACAAAAGCCGAAAGCAGTTGCAGGTCACGACGTTTTAGTTCCTCATGCAATACTCTGGGGTCAGTTGGCAAAAAACCATATGGCCCCAGTTCGATTCCCCGGTAGCCGGTTGCCGCGATCTCGTCCAGTACGCGGCTGTAGGTGAACTTCGCTTCGATTCCCGCGAATTCGTAGATGCCCCATGAGACGGGGGCGCTGGCAAGTTGAATGCTCACGTCCATCACTCCTGATCACGTTCCTAGAGATAATAGCGTTCGCGCGCTTTGGCGGCTTCGTAGTTGGCACGCGCTGTCTGAACATCGGGATTGGTCGAAACTTCCGCGACGGCTACATCCCACCACGAATGGTATCCCCCCACACGTTCGCTGCGGTCTACTTCGGTCACGATACACACAGGCCCCTTTTGCACTGCGCGTGCCGCTTCAAGCGCCTCTGCGAATTCCGTGCGCGTGCGTGCGGCAAAGACCCGCGCGCCCAGGCTTTCGCAGTTCTTGCCGAAGTCAATGGGTAGTGTCTCGCCGGTGAGTTGTCCATCCTGGTTGCGGTAGCGATACTTCGTCCCGAAGCCATCCGAGCCAACTGTCTTCGATAGGCCGCCAATGCTGGCAAAGCCGTGATTGTCCAGTACCACAATAGTGACCTTGATGCCTTCCTGCACCATCGTCACGATCTCACTGTTCATCATCAAGAAGGAGGCATCTCCGACCATAACGTACACCTCGCGTGTAGGGTCGGCCATTGCCGCGCCCATCCCGCCAGCGATCTCGTAGCCCATACACGAGTAACCATATTCCAGGTGATAGCCGCGCGGGTCGCGGGTGCGCCACAGTTTATGGAGATCGCCGGGCAAACTGCCAGCGGCGCACAGCACAACATCCTGCGGATGACTAAAGGTGTTCACCATCCCGACCACCTCGCCCTGGCTGAGCAGCGGCGCATGTTCCAGGTGATAGATGCGCTCCACCTCGGCGTCCCAGGCCGCATTGAGCTGGCGGCATCGTTCCTGGTAAGCGTAGTCGGTGTGGTAATCGCCGACAGCCTCGAACAATTCTTCAAGCGTGACTCGCGCATCGCCTGTGAGCGGAATAGCCCGGAGCTTGTAGGCGTCAAACTCAGCCACATTGATATTGATGAATCGCACGTTCGGGTTCTGGAAGGCGGTTTTCGAGGCAGTAGTAAAGTCGCTGTAGCGGGTGCCGACGCCGATCACCAGGTCGGCCTGTTCCGCGATAATGTTGGCGCCTTCCGTGCCGGTAGCGCCTACTGCTCCCAGGTTAAGCGGATAATTATAGGGCACTGATCCCTTCCCGGCCTGTGTCTCGCCGATGGGGACACCTGTTTTTTCCACAAAAGCGCGCAGCGCCGCGTGGGCTTCACTGTAATGTATACCCCCGCCTGCGATGAGCATCGGCGCGCTGCTGGCCCGAATCGCGCTCGCCGCCGAGTGGAGCAACTGAAGGTCGGGACGGTTGCGTGGAATACTCCATACCCGCTTTTCAAACATCTCCGCCGGGTAATCGTAAAGCTGAGTCTGAACGTCCTGCGGCAAAGCCAGGGTAACAGCACCCGTTTCGGCGGGCGAGGTCAATACACGCATGGCTTCCGGCAGGGATGCGATCAACTGCTCCGGGCGTGACAGGCGATCCCAATAGCGCGACACCGGCTTGAAGCAGTCGTTGACGCTGAAATCCTGGGAGTGTTCGCTTTCCAACTGCTGCAAAGCGGGTGCCTGGATGCGGGCCGCGAATATGTCGCCGGGCAGGAGCAGCACAGGGATACGATTGACCGTCGCCACAGCCGCCCCGGTGATCATATTGGTTGCGCCAGGGCCAATAGACGACGTGCAGGCAAATGTTTGGAGGCGGTTCTTTTGTTTAGCGTAGGCGATGGCAGCGTGAACTTGCGCCTGCTCGTTGCGCGATTGGTAATATTTCATCTCCGAACTCAATTGTTGGAGCGCCTGTCCGATGCCAGCCACGTTGCCATGTCCGAAAATTCCCCAAACACCTGCAAAAAAAGCGTTCTCTTTGCCATCACGGGCCACATATTGTTTGGCCAGAAAGCGAATCAGGGCTTGGGCCATCGTCAAGCGTTCAGCAGAGCCAGCGGAGTATGCAGACGTGGCAGACATGATCTTCACTTTTCTCCTTCCATTCCCAGATGTACCAGTGGCAGGCGCGGATCTTTGTCCTTCCAGGTAGACTTGACCCAGGCCAGCGCAGGATCATCGCTGTTCGCGAGGGATTGCGCTGAACCTGCCAGGAAATTCAGGTAATAGGTCGTGTATCCCTGCGCGCCCACGACCGGGTGATAGCCTTCCGGCACCAATACCACGTCATGGTTTCGGGCCAGCATGAGTTCATCCAGGCCGCCATCGCTCGTGTACACGCGCTGATAGGCAAAACCATTGCCGTTATCGCGATTGTCTATCTTATAGAAGTAGATTTCGTCCAGGTCGGCTTCGAGCACCTTCCCGGCGTCGTCTATGCGATGAACGTCGTGCTTGTGGGGCGGATAGCTCGACCAGTTTCCGGAGGGCGTATAGACTTCTACGCAGACCAGCCGGTGGCAGTTGAAGCCGGGCGGGATGATACTGTTGATCTGGCGGGTGGCGTTCGCGCCGCCGCGAATCTCGATGGGGCAGTCTTTAGGCGTCACCAGACAGGGTTGATGATCCTGATCCGTGGGAACCCAGCAAGAAGCAACTTCCAGCGGTTCTGTTAGCGCATGAATCTCAAAGGTGGCGCGGCGGGGCAAATATAACGCCCAGGGCATTCCCTCGAATACGTTGGCCCGGCGTCCAAGCTCCAGGTAATCGCCAACACTCGTGCGGATGTTGCAGCGCCCGCCGAGGATCACCGTGACCTGCTCGTGCTCGCCAACTTCTCCGGAGTATCGCTCGCCCTTGTGAAGGCGCAGCGCCGCCATATTCAGAAGGTCCCAGCCAACGACATCCGCGTAAACCCTGGCAAAGACTCCGCTGCTGCCCCGGTCTTGCGATTTGATCAACAACTTCGAGTCGGCCATTTTCTTACAGGCCTCCTCTCGACGCTGTGAAAGACTCAACTTCGGCCAGGGTAGGCATAAAATTGGCGCAGCCGTGCTTGGTGACGATGATCGCGCCGCAGGCGTTGCCCAGCCGCGCGGCCTTATACCAGCCCCAGTCATTCACGTAGCCATACAGAAAACCGCCGCCAAAGGCATCCCCAGCGCCCAGGATGTTGTATACGTCAACCTGGTAGCCCGGCGCTTCTATCTTCTCACCATTCGTGAGGAAAATCGTCGCGCCTCGCGAACCGGTCTTGAGCGCCAGGGCTTCCGGGCCATACTTCAGGATCGTGGCGATGGCCTGGGGCAATTCACCTGCGACCCGCGTATCAGAAACCTGCATGTCCTTCACGCGTATCTGGCGCTGGTCACGCAGCAGTGCAGCGTTGATCTCGTCTTCGGTGCCGATCACGATGTCAACCAGAGGCAGCACGGCTCGAATAGACACCCCGAAGGCACGAACGTCGTGCCATTGATCCGGGCGAAAGTCCACATCAAGCACTACTTTTGCCCCGGCCTCACGTGCCTGTTCCGCCGCAAACATTGTCGCGCTTCGGCTCGGTTCTTTGCTCAGGTTGGTTCCGGCAAACTGGAATACTTTGCAATCCGTGACGGGCGCAGCAAGCACATCGTCAATGGTGAGATTGATGTCGGCGCAGTTTTCTCTGTAGAAGACCAACGGGAATTTGTCGGGAGGCTCGATCCCTAACACAGCGGCGCCCGTACGGTGCGTCCCTTTGCGAGGAATGAAGCGGGTTTCAATGCCCTCGGCGTTAAGGAATTGCAAGACGAAATCTCCCACCGGGTCATTGCCGACACCCGTTAAGAGCGCTGTTTTCAGCCCCAGGCGGTGCGCGCCCACACAAATATTTGTAGGCGAACCGCCTACATAAGCCGCAAAGCTCTTGATGTCGGGGAATGGTACACCCACGTCGTTGGAGTACAGGTCAATGCCGCTGCGGCCCATGTTGAGCAGATCATAGGTTTTCGTCATCACTGCTATCCTCGTGATTCTCGTGATGCCCGGTTATGCCATCGTCTGAGAAATGGGTCAATGACCCTGCCAACTCAGAATGCTGCCCCAGACGGAGGGGAACCCATCCCAGGCTACATGAGAGTTCCTGCGCCGCTGCCATGACTACTCTCGCCAGCTTCGGCACGCGCTCGTAAGTGACTCTTACGGTGGGGCCAGAGATTCCGATGACGGCAATCGTGTTTCCCAGGTAGTCATAGATCGGTGCCGCCAGGCAGCGAACCCCCAGCTCGTTTTCTTCATCGTCCAGGGCATAACCGCGCAGCCGCGTGAGTTCCAGGTTTTCGCGCAGCAAAGCTGGATCGGTCATCGTATTGGCCGTCCGCTCAGGGAGTGCCGACGGGAAAGGCGCGCCGTCGAATGCCAGCAGCCCTTTGCCAACTGCCGTGCAGTGCAAAAACAGCATTCGGCCAATGCCACCCACCACCCGCAGAGACGCCGCCGCTTCCACGTCGTCTATCATCAGCGCCTTGCCTTCCGAATAAATCGCGGTATGCGAACATTCACCCGTGTCCTGCATCAGCCGATACAGGTAGGGTTTAGCCTTGTCGCGAATCGGGTTGCGGTTGAGCAACTGCCAGCTTATCTGATGCAGGCGTTTACCAAGCTGCAAGCGGCGCGAGCCTTCCTGGCGATACAGATATTCATATTGCAGCAAGGTTTGTACCAGGCGCGAGGCACTGCTCTTGTCTATATCCAGAATCCTGGCGATTTCAGTAATGCTGATACCTGCTTCCGCGTTTGCCACCATGTTCAGGATGGTTAGCCCTCGCGCCAGTGATTGAATCTCAGCCATGAAGAGAAAACCTGTTGATTGTAATGCCTCCCATTTTAGCGGTTTGTTGCATCAAACGCAACAAATATCTGTCAATCCCTCAATAAGGCAAGCCTTATTGACAATTGTGCAACTTCAGTGTACTATGCAGTTGAGGGCTTGCCAAGAAGGTTATTTCCCTCAGCATTGGCAGCACGCGGAACTTTTCATAAAAGACGATACTTAGATCATTGCAGTTTCAAAGTTCTACAACCGTCGCACCCAGTCGATCAAAAGACCTTCGAAGCATTAGACTTTTTCAGAGGGCTTTTCATGATTGCGACGACAGAAGGCCAAAAGGCCAGCGGAACGGCTCGAACCACGGCGGCTAATATCGGCGTGATTGGCCTGGGTCGCATGGGGCAGGTCTACGCGAACCACGTGGCAAAGCAGGTCGAAAACGCAAACCTGGTCGCCATTGCCGATCCTCGCGTAGAGGTTAGAGACGAGTTCAAAGCGCGCCTGGGTACCATCGTTGCCTACGACGACTATCACGATTTGCTCAACGAGGCCGATCTGCAAGGCGTCATCATTGCCACGCCGACAAGTACGCACCGCGAGATCGTGATTGCGGCAGCCCAGGCCGGTAAAGCAATCTTCTGTGAAAAACCAACCTCGTTGAGCCTCGCCACGACCGACGAAATGATCGCCGCAGTTGACTCGGCTGGCGTCATCTTCCAGGTGGGCTTCATGCGCCGTTTTGACGAAGGATACGTGGAGGCGCGTCGGAAAATTGACGAGGGTGTGATCGGACGGCCTGTAACGATACGCTCGATTGGACGCGATCCGTTCCGAACCAGCCTCGAATTCGCCAACCCTGCCGTCAGCGGCGGACTGATTGTGGACATGGCGATCCACGACTTCGACGTTCTGCGCTGGCTGATGGGTGATGAGGTGGAGCGGGTGTACACCGAGAGCGCCGCCCTGGTCTACCCCGAACTACAAACGATAGGCGATGCGGACAACGTTCAGGTTGTGCTGCGCTTTAAGAATGGCGCGCTGGGCAACGTCGAGGTCAGCCGGACGGCGGTCTACGGCTACGACATCCAGTGTGAGGTCGTCGGAGAGAAGGGGACAGTCCAGATCGGTTATCTCCGCCAGACGCCGATCCTGACCCTGACAAAAGAGGGTGTGTTGCACGACGTGGTACCGCACTTCCCACAGCGTTTTGGCAAAGCGTATACGAAACAAATCGAGCATTTTGTAGAGTGTATTGTCAATGACAAGACTCCGATGGTCAGCGGAGCCGATGGCCGGGCTGCTCTTCAGATCGCCCTGGCCGCGACGATCTCTCAACGCGAGGGCCGCGTCGTGCAGGTTCAATCGATCCACGCCTGACCTTTCAAGATGTTTACAGACGCTGTCGGCGAGATGGCGTATGTAGAAGTCCAAAGCTATAGCTTGATCGTTTGTTCAAAGGAGAGATTTTCTATGTCCCGCTTAAACAAGAAAATAGCCCTCGTATTGACGCTGATGCTGGCTCTATCGGTAGCCCTCATCACCAGTAACGCCACGTCAACCCTTGCCGCAGGAAAGACGATTGCGGTAGTCGTGCATGGTCAGGCCGCAGACCCGTTCTGGTCAGTGTTCAAGAAGGGTGTTGACCAGGCTGGAAAAGACCTGGGCGTAACAGTTACCTACAATGCCCCGGCCACGTTCGACATGCCTGCGATGGCAAAGCTGATTGACGCCGCCGTGGCTGCCAAAGTTGATGGCCTTGTGGTCTCTATCCCTGACGCGGATGCGCTTGGCCCATCGATCAAGAAAGCAGTTGCCGCCGGTATTCCCGTGATTTCTGTCAACTCCGGCAGCGATAAATCCCAGGCGCTGGGTACGATTGCCCACATCGGCCAGGAAGAATATGACGCAGGCTTCGGAGCAGGGCAGAAATATGCCGACGCCGGGGTCAAGAATGCCCTATGTGTAATCCACGAGCAGGGCAACGCCGGGCTGGAAGCGCGCTGCCAGGGCTTCTCCGACGCACTCAAGAAGGCCAATGCAAAGGTTGCCAACCTGGCCGTAGACTTGAAAGACCCAACGGGTGTTCAGCAAAAACTGAGTGCCGCCTTGACGGCAGATAGCACCATTGACGGCGTTCTCCTGCTCGGCCCATCCGTGATTGACCCGGCAGTGAAGGCATTTGGCAGCAATCTCGGCAAGATCAAGCTGGCGACGTTCGATCTCAGCCCGACGGCCCTCGACCAGATCGCCGCTGGCAACATGCTGTTCGCCATAGACCAGCAGCAATATACGCAGGGCTACCTGGCGATTGTCTATATGTCGCTGTACCTCAACAACCTGGACACACCCGGCAGCTTCAAGGTTGCCACCGGCCCAGGTTTCGTGACCAAGGACAACGTGGATAAGGTTAAGGCACTGGTGGCAGCAGGCACACGCTAAGCCGTAAAGTTTTCGTAACGCAGCCGGGGGATCGATCCCCCGGCTCAACTCGCGCTCGAAACCAAATGCTTTTTTCTGATAATATAAGCAATTGTTTTTTGAAAAAGGTTTGAAAGCTTATATGGCTACTACTGCCGCTACGCAGCCCCAGGACGAGCGCCTCCGCAGTGAACATCGCTGGAAAA
>DATGFK010000737.1:0-10069 GCA_035309185.1 Aggregatilineales bacterium | reverse complement strand
ACAGTTTTCCGCTGGCCCTGATCCTGCTGCTGTATTACGCCAAGCAACTCGGTTATTCATTTTATTTGAAGAACGTCGTGATTGTGGACGTGATCGTCCTGGCGGCGGGCTATGTGTTGCGCGTGATCGCCGGGGTCGTGGTGATCACCGTCAGCAATTTTTCGCCCTGGCTGTACGTGTGTATCGGTATGGGATCGCTTTTTCTGGCTGTCGCCAAACGCCGCCAGGAATTGATCTTGCTGGGCGATGACGCGCAGGACGTGCGTGCCACCTACAAAGAATACAATATGCCGCTCCTGGACGACATGCTGCGTATGGTCATGACCAGCACCGTGATTGCCTATACCCTGTACACGGTTGACGCCAAGACCAGCCTGGGTGGCCCAGCTATGCTCCTGACTGTGCCTTTCGTGGTCTATGGCGTGTTCCGCTATTTGTACCTGATGCACGTCAAGGGCGAAGGAGGGGCGCCCGATGAAGTGCTGTTTAAAGACAGACCTTTGCTTGTGGACATCGTTCTGTTTTTTCTGGTTGCAGGATTTATTATCTACGTCGGCCCGGTGCTCACGCGCCCTTGAGCGCAGAAGAATCGTAGCCTATGCAACAGGCTCCCGCCAAAATCATCCTGTTCGGTGAACATGCTGTCGTTTACGGACAACCTGCTATCGCCGTGCCGTTCACGGCGCTGCACGCCACAGTCGAGTCCAGGGCGACGCCTCCGGGTACGGGTCTGACCATCATCGCAGGCGACGTTGGTCAGCTTTTGCACGTCGAGCACCCTTTGGCGGGCGGGGAACCGAGCGGAAACGCGCTGATCTACGCGGCCCAGATCACTCTGGCGAAGCTGAAGGCACCATTGCCCGATCTGAGCCTCGAAATTCGTTCGACTATTCCCGTCGCCAGTGGACTGGGGAGTGGCGCCGCCGTGAGCACAGCTTTGATCCGCGAGTTGAGCGCAGCACTGGGTTCGCCGCTGCAAGGTGACGCCCTGAATGCCCTGGTTTATGAAGTTGAAAAGATGCATCACGGGACGCCGAGTGGCATTGACAACACCGTGATCGTGAGCGGCGCTCCGGTGTACTTTGTGCGCGGCCAGGCTCCGCAGCCTTTTCAGATTGGCACACCGCTAACTCTGGTGGTAGCCGATTCCGGCATCCAGGCTTCAACACGGGAGTCGGTTGGCGCGGTACGCGAACTCTACGAACAGCATCCCGATTCGTTTGGCGGCTATTTCGAGGAGATCGGGGCGCTGGTCAAGGAGGCCCGGCGGTACATCGAGGCTGGCAATCTCAAAGAGATCGGCCAACTGATGAACCGCAATCATATTTTGCTCAGCGTATTGACAGTCTCTTCGCCGTTGTTGAACAGGCTAACCGGCGCGGCGCGCGATGCCGGCGCGCTGGGCGCCAAGCTGTCCGGCGGCGGACGCGGCGGCAACGTGATTGCCCTGGTAATGTCTTCAACTGCGGATCAGGTGGCTGAGGCACTACGCGGAGCGGGCGCTGTGCGCACCTGGATGACCACCGTAGAGACCCTGGAGACTGCCTGATATGTCGGCCTCACTGACATTCATGAAACTTGGCGGATCGCTGATCACCGACAAGCGCGAATCGCAGCACTTCCAGGCTGACACCATGCGCCGCGCCGCCGAAGAAATTCGCCGCGCGTTGGAGGCTCAACCAGATTTGCGGTTGGTTATCGGGCATGGCAGCGGGTCGTTTGGACACGTGGCCGCGGAAAAATATGGCACGGCGCAAGGCGTCCATTCGCCTGAGGAATGGCGCGGCTTTGCTGAAGTTGCCACCGTCGCCCGCCGCCTCGATTCGCTGGTGGTCGAAACGCTCTTTGAGTCTGGACTTCCGATCTGGTCAATCCCGCCGTCGGCTTCGGCCCGCTGCGAAAACGGGAAAATTATCGCAATGGACACCCATTCCGTCAGCGCCGCCCTGGATCACGGAATTGTGCCGGTAGTCTATGGCGACGTGGCGCTCGACTCGCGGCGTGGCGGGACGATTATCTCTACGGAAACCATATTTTTCTACCTGGCAACCCGGCTGCACCCTGGGCGGATAATGCTCCTCGGCGAGGTGGAGGGCGTCTACGATGGGAATGGCGAGGTCATCCCGCATATTACACCGGAGAATTTTGAGGACTTCAGCTCGGCATTAGGCGGATCACATGGCACAGACGTAACCGGCGGCATGGCTTCCAAAGTACGGGACATGGTTGTGCTTGCTGAACAGTGGCAAGGACTGGAAATCCGCATATTCGGCGGTAACACGCCCGGCCAGATCGAGTCTGCGCTGCTGCGGAAGAGTTTCCCCGGCACACTCATCAGCGCCGAGACCTGGTAGGTAATTCTTCTCAATCACAGCATAATGCCTGATAACTTGATGCAGATTTTCTAGTAAATCACCCGTAGATTTGCCAGGTATCCTGATCCATAATGCAACCATCGCAAACCTATGAATGGACAACCAAGCAATGGGCCACATCGTTGTTGTCGAGGATGACACTGATATTGCAACGCTTTACCAGCGACTGCTGTACAATCACGAAACCTATATCTCCGAAACGGCGGAGGATGCCATCAGCCACCTGGCGCTGGGTGAGGACAACCCCGATCTTGTGATCCTGGACTTCCACCTGCCTGGCGAACCGGGACTTGCCGTGCTCGATTACATCCGCGCGCATCCGGCAATGGCGCATATAAAGGTCTGGGGAATCTCAGCCGACGACATGCTCAAAGATCGGGCCAAACAGAAGGGCCTGGATCGCTTCTTCCCCAAGCCGCTGGAACTGCCACAATTGCTGACCGAGGTACGGGTGCTGCTCGGTTCCTAGCGCCGCTAAACCTCGCCGTCCGGCACAGTCACGACGATTTTGCCGCGTGTGTGATGTGTGCCGATGGCGTCCAGCGCATCCTGGACATGATCCAGCGGATAGGCGGCTGTGACGACTGGCTTAAGCCGCCCTGCATCAATCAGGTGCGTGATTTCGTCCAGTTGGGTTCGATCCGCATTGCCCCGGCTTGCCGCAACGGCCAGGATGCCGCGCGCTTTGGCCCTCTCTTCATCGGGTTTTCCGGTGATTGTGACGACGATTCCGCCGCGCTTTACCGCATCGTAGCTTCGTTCGAGCGTCTCGCCGCCAATCGTATCGAGAACCACGTCCGTATCCTTCACAACATCTTCAAAACGAGTCTGGTGGTAATTGATGAACTGGTCTGCGCCCAGGGCGTGAACAAATTCCTCGTTCTCACCGGAGGCCGTAGCCACCACATAAGCGCCCTTCCACCTGGCAAGCTGCACGGCGATATGTGTGACTCCGCCTGACGCACCGTGGATCAGGATTTTTTGGCCTGCAGAAAGCTGCCCGAAATGAAAGAGCGCCTGCCAGGCAGTCTCTGCGACAACTGGCACCGCCGCTGCCTCAAGCATGGTCAAATTGCGTGGGGCCTGTGTAATATTTTTGCCAGGGGCGAGCGCGAACTGCGCAAAGCCGCCTCCCGCCGTAACGCCGTAGGCGCTATCGCCGGCGTGGAGATGTTCCACATTGGCGCCGACAGCACCGACCTCCCCGGCAACATCCCAACCCGGCGTAACGGGCAGCGAATAGCGCTCGCGCATGGCGCCCTTCACGACGGCCCAATCAACCGGATTGACGCTCGCGGCCCGGACGTGAATGAGCACTTCATCTGGCCCTGGTTTGGGGATCTCCACTTCGTCAATCTGAACCTGGTCTGTCCGGCCCCAGGCGTGAAGGCGCGCTGCGCTCATGGTCGCTCTCATGGTCGCCATTGATCAGCCTCCTCTCGACTCAAACCCCGGCCACGTCATCGGCCAACATTTCGCGGACGGTCTGCCGAAACATTTGTGGCTGTGCCCCGGCCTGGTTCAGGACAGCAATGGCCGCATTCGAATCCTGTTGAACGAGGGCCAGCAGCAGTTCCTTCGTGCCGACATAAGCGAAGTTTTTACGCTGGGCTTCAAGGATGGCGGCCTGGATCACGTCCTTGACTTCCTGTGAAAGCTCAAGCTCCTTGTTTGAGCCATTGAGCTTGCTGCCTCCTTCACGCGCAACCAGGTCTTCGACGGCCTTCGGATCGACTCCAAGCGTAGCGACGGCCTGAGAAGCCTCACTGCTTTTGTCCTCCAAAAGTGCCACCAGGAGATGTTCAGTGCCGATCTCGTTTTGGTTGTGCCGTGCAGCGTACTCCTGCGCCAGAGCGAAAACGTGGCGCGCCTCGTTGGTAAAGCGGGAAATTAGTTCAGCCATAGCCTGACTCCCTACCTTGCTACCCTGAGATCAGGATAGCACTGCCAGCAACGAGACGGGAGAGGCTAATATTCCCAGTATGGTATTGATTGGAGAGTTGGATTGGAGCCGGGGACCGTCCCCGGCTCAAGGGATCAGGGGTTTTTCAGCCGCTAACGTTGTTGAATGGAAGGGTCACGATAGATTGCTGCCCATTGCCGCTGGTCGCGTTTGTGCGCAAGGTTGAAGAGGCCGTACCGATGGCACTCCATACCTCAATCTTGATCTTTCCGTTGCTCATGTTGGAGAACGAGCCACTGGAAGATTCCAGGCCGCCGAAGCTGGTCTGGTTGTAGTTCTCGTAGCCCACCACATCGTTGGTTGGATAGTAGTGGTAGGTTTCAACGCGGCCCCACGTTCCGCTGCCGGTGAAATCGTAGGAGACGCGCACCTGAACACCATTGGCGATGTTCATCCCGGAGTCTACAAACAGGTTGAACTGCGTTGCGCCGGAGTTGTAGGTACCTGAGACACCATTGATGGTGTAGGTCAGCGGATTATGGACTGTGCCGTCGTAGTTGCCTCCGCCTGCTGAGGAGATTGTATCGGCGCTTGCGCCAGCGCCTGCGTTCCAGGACAGCGCGCCGCCGCTGAGAACGTAGACGACGTTACTGTGTGGGGCTGCGCTTGGAGTCGGCGTATTGGTAGGTGTATTGGTCGGCCGGTTAGTGGCCGTTGCCGTCGGCGTGTTGGTTGGCGAACTTCCCCCAAGATTAAAGGGAACGGTTACAACCGACTGCTGGCCGTTGCCGCTGGTGGCATTGGTGCGCAAGGTTGAAGAAGCCGTACCGATGGCACTCCAAACCTCGACTTTGACCTTGCCGTTGCTCATGTTGGAGAACGAGCCGCTGGAAGATTCGAGGCCACCAAAGCTGGTCTGGTTGTAGTTCTCGTAGCCTACCACGTCGTCGGTTGGATAGTAGTGATAAGTCTCGATGCGGCTCCATGTTCCGCTGCCGGTGAAGTCGTAGGAGACACGCGCTTGAACACCATTGGCGATGTTCGCCCCGGAGTCTACGAACAGGTTGAACTGCGTTGCGCCGGAATTATAGCTGCCGTTCAGGCCGCTGATGGTATAGGTCAGCGGATTGTGCGGCGTGCTGTCGTAGTTGGCTCCGCCTGCTGAGGAGATTGTATCGGCACTGGCACCAGCGCCTGCCGTTTGGGACAGCGTGCCGCCGCTCAAGACGTAGAGGTTGTTACCGCCGGATGTCCCGGTGGTTGGCGTAGCACTGGGGATCGGGGTATTGGTAGGCGGACCGCTCTGCGTGTTGGTTGGGATGGGTGTATTGGTAGGCGGGTTGCCCGATCCATTGGCGTAGTACACGCGCACGTAATCTACCAGCATTGGGACGCCGGATTGTGTAGAGCCTGTCGGGCCACCGCCAAAGGCAGCCGGGAAGGCCCCGCCCATCGCCACATTGAGGATGATGAAATTGCCGCGATGGGTGGCATTGTTCCACGTTGTCGCGTCAATCTGGCTTGAGTTGAGCGTGAAGTAGTTCACGCCGTCCAGATACCAGCGCAGTTGTTCGGGCGAGACGCTCTGGTCATATTCGATGGCGTAAGTATGGAAGCCTGTCTGACAGCCGGAGCAAGCATGTTGTCCACTACCTTTGCCGGTCGTTTCATTGCATGGCCCGCCCGGATCGACGCCGCAGTGGAGGGTACCAAACACGGAACTCAGGCCGTTGATGTCCTCCATAACGTCCCATTCACCGATACCCGGCCAGTTCAGGTAGTTGCCCCTGAATGGCGCGCCTAGCATCCAGAAGGCGGGCCAATATCCCGCAGCGGCGGAACCGGTTACATTCGGCTGCTGGAGGGACGCCTCGACGCGCATCAAGCCACCAATAGGCGGCTGAAAGTCTGTGCGCTGAGTCTCGATGCGGCCCGAAGTCCAGTTGCCACTGCCATCGCGGATAGGCTTAATGTTCAGGTGGCCCGCGCCGTCCTGGAATACATTGGCAGTGCTGTTCGTTACGCTCTCGACTTCGCCTGTACCCCACTGGCCGGGGCAACCGGGACAGCCATAACCGGTTCCGGAGTCATATAGCCAGTTGGAGGTATTGACGCCGGTTCCGGAAGCACCGTTAAATTCGTCACTCCACTGGAGAGTCCAGTTGGTTTGTGCGTTTGCCGTAAAGGCGTCCGAAAGAAGGCTGAGACTGGCGACTGCTATCAGGAATACGATGACGACAACAATGCGGCGCAGCCTGGATGAATACAGATTGCTCATAACTCACAAGCTCCTTGTTCAATTGGGTTTGGGGAAAGCCGAATACGGGGGTGTCAGGCTACGCTTGCAGCCCACCCATGCGTGATGGCTATTCCCTCTTTGGCCGATTTTTTGGATGACTTCCGAACAAAAACGAGCGTGTACGAAACGGTATGCTTTGAAATGTCTTCAACAATGTTTCAAATTATTTGTTTTTTTGGCTTTTAACCTCCTCCTTCCAGCCGTGCTGGAGCATCATGCCGCAACTCTGTCGGACGATTAGCTCAGTGGGGAGTAAGATGCGCTGCGTTGGAAGTTCAGGATCGGCGATACGTTCAAGGAGCAGCCTGACACTCGTTTGACCGGTGATGGCAATAGGCTGTCGAATCGTCGTCAACGCGGGCGAAACTTGCGACGCCAGCGGCATGTCGTCAAATCCTACGATTGCAATATCCTCAGGTACGGACAGTCCGGCCTGACGGATAGCCTGAATTGCGCCGATGGCCGTCACATCATTTGCGCAGAAAACGGCATCAGGGCGGGGATCAAGAGCCAGCAGATCGACCATTGCACGGTAGCCACGCGCTTCGGTGAAGTCGCCATAAACGATGTAATCTTCGCGGCGCGGCAGTCCATGCAGATCTATTGCATCCTCATAACCACCCAGACGATCTTCACCAGCCGTCATCGTTTGTGGCCCGGCGATGGTCGCAATATGCTCGTACTTCAGGCGGATCAGGTGTTCGACTGCATGTTGGGCAGCCAGACGGTTATCTACGTCCGCGTAACTGGTTTCAAGCGCGTTGGGGCGGCCTACCATGACGCAGGGAATGTGGCTGTCCAGGAGAGCCGAGGTCAGCCAATCGCCGTCTTGCGACGAGACGATCAGCACGCCATCTACCATTTGCCGCTCAACAAACTGGTTGTACAACACCCGCTCGTCGTGCCCCAGGCCGAGCATCAGCGCATAACCGTTCTCCTGGATGCGCTCGGAGATCGCCAGGATGATCGTTGGAAAGTAGGGATCGGTGAAGATGTTGACCTGTAAATTCGGAACGACGAGTCCAATGCAGTCAGTTCGGCGGTTGCTCAGCGAACGTGCGCTCTGGTTGGGATGGTAATTGACCTTTCGCATCGCGTCCAGAACACGCTGGCGTGTTTCCTCGCGAACGTTCGTATTCCCGTTCAAAACGCGCGACACCGTTGCGGCGGACACGCCCGACAGGCTGGCAATATCGTGAATCGTTTGAGGCGTTTTTGTAACGGGTTTCACATCTTAACTCGTTCTCAAAGATTGTCAGGCAATATACCGTGAACTATAGGCGTTTTGCAAAATGTAACCGGTTTCAGCAATTGCCCTATCATATCGGAAATTTCGCATCCGTGTCAAGCCCCCTATTCCATTGCCGTCGTTAAAGAATTGCCCTGCTTGAAGTCCAGTAGATTGTTGAAGGCCGTTTCGGGGTTGGTCATCTCATCCGTCAGACCGGGGACGGTTCGCCCGACATACCAGACATCCGAATTATTGTTGGCGTTGTCAGGGCCGACGATGCCACGGCCTTCGGAAAGACCGACCACCATCTGAATACCCAGCTCCTGGCAGACCTGTTTGATCTCCGGGCGAATTTTCTCGTGAGCGACGGCATCCATCTTGCCGGTCAGGCCATTGCCAAAAGGTAGAATCAGTGTCGTCACCGGCTGGCCCGTCGCCTCGGCGATCATGAACGTGGAATCTTGAATCTGTTCGCGGATGGCGGAGAGGGTCAAGGCACGATCAATCAGGTCAATATGGTTCTTGGTATGGGTAGCAATTTCCATGCCATCCTGAATCCAGCCTGCCACAACCTGCCAGTGAGCCATATCCTGGATTATGGCTTGGCGAGGTTCCAGGATGGGTTCCGTGATCAGGCCAAAGACGCCCTTGAAGCCATTGTTCAGGAGAATGTTCTCCATGAACTGAAAGGTGGGGAAGCCGACGTTTTGACTGCTGATGGCGCAGGTCATGTCGTCGAAACTCAAGATCACGGGGTTGTCGGGCAGGGGCTGGGTACCCTGGACGGCGGCACGCAGGTCTTTGTAGGTCACGGAATGAAAATTGTGGGCGGTGAGCTTATCCAGCAGGGGCTTGAGCAATTGGAGATGTACCGAACGCGCGTGGAGCATGAGCGAAGGCGGTACTTCTACGCCTGCCGTATTTGTATCCGCCTGGCTGTTGGAGCCAATAGCAGTCGAAGAGCGCGCCTCCGCAATAATAGAAGCTGTGTCCACCATCGTCGCGATGCCAGACGCGGCTGCGATCTTGAGGAGGGTAGCCAAGAATCCTCTTCGGGAAGGATTTTTTGCCTGACCGTCAGAGTTCATAATAACTTGGTGCAGATAAAACCATGAATGGATTTTTCTTTCCAAGTCATTATAGCATGAGATGATTGTCGGCTTGTGCAGGAAAAGTTATGCAGGTTCTGATTGCGTGCGCAAGACCGTTCTGGTGTAAAATCCTGGCTTGCACCCCAGGTGGCGAAAGCAGGCACGGTGTGACCAACATTTTCATCAGCTACAGCAGCAAGAATCGCGCGCAGGTCGAGCCGCTGGTGGCCGATCTGCAAGCGCTGGGCCATGAGGTCTGGTTCGACAAGGAACTTTCAGGCGGGCAGGTCTGGTGGGATCAGATTCTTGAGGCGATCCGGGCTTGCGATCTGTACGTGATGGCGCTGACGCCCGATTCTCTCGAATCGCTGGCTTGCCGCCTGGAATATGCGTATGCGGAATCGATCAACAAGCGAATTTTGCCCGTCATGCTGGACAGCGTCCAAGTGAACGCGCTGCCCTCTGCGCTGGCCGTCTTGCAACTGGTGGATTTTCGCAAGGCGGATCGCACAGGCACAATTGCCCTGAGCCGGGCGCTCGGAAAATTGCCTCCGGCCAAGCCGTTGCCGAATCCGCTTCCTGTGCCGCCTGCGGCGCCGCTTTCGCCCCTGGCGCGTCTTCGAGACCAGATTGAAGCGCAAAGCCTCGACGCCGAGCAACAGGAATCGATCCTCAAGGGACTCAAACGACTCATGGCACAGGCCGAGAATGAAAGCGGCGCGCGGCAATTGCTTCTGCAACTACAACACCGACCCGACCTCCTGGAAGTCACTGCGCGCGAAGTCAATGCGATGCTCAGCCAATCGAGAGCACGCCCTTCGCGCGGTCAGCCGGACGCCCAGGCGCCTCGCAATGCGGTCAGCCGGACACGGGGGTTGCTGGTTGGGGTGGTCATCTTGATTTTATTGGCGGTTGGATTGGCCCTGTTTCTGAAATCGCGCGATGCCACCAACTCGGCGAGAACGCTGGCCGTGGGACTCACCCAAACGGCGGTGAACCTTGCGGCGGCAGGGCCGACTGACACTCAGGCCGCGACTGCATCCTTGCTGCCCGCGACGGCCACGCCGACTACGGCAGTCACACCCACAGCCCTCCTAACCGTATCAGCGACGCCAGGCGCCCTCGTCACGACACCTGTGCGTATCCTTACCGGCCACGATGGCCCCGTCT
>DATGFK010000736.1:0-9124 GCA_035309185.1 Aggregatilineales bacterium | reverse complement strand
ACCTCTACGCCTGGCGGTTCGACGGTGATGCACGTCGCAGCCATGCTGACAACCGACGTTAACGGCAATCCGCAGACCGCTTTCACAGTAGGCAATCCCATCTACTACCGGGTGGAGATTGTGGATCAGAATAACAACCCGGTCAGCGGTGCCACCGTTAACACCTCCATCATCAGGCCAGATGGCAGCACCTGGACAACCAAGAATGCCACAACCGGCTCAAATGGCTGGGCTTTGAACACCCAGAACAGCGTCAAGAATAACCCGACAGGTACCTATACTATCAACGTCACGGGCGTTACGTTGAGCGGGGCGACGTACAATGCGTCGGCGAACGTAGTTTCTTCGACGACTTTCACCCTGAGCTGAGAAAGCCCACTTAGCGGTACTGGCGGAGAACTACGAATGCGCCGTCCCTGGCTTATGGCAATCTTGGTTGCGACAACCTTGCCTGTGACGGGGATCGGCGCATTATTGGCTACGGCAAACCATGCAGATACGCCTATTGATCTTGAGGTTGATTTTGACCAGTATCATTTTGGCAGCGTGCCGCAGGAGTTCAGCTTCGATGCCACTGGATCGGCAGGGCCTGTGTTGACGGAGGGCGAACCTTTCTGGCGAGTCTATGAGGATTTGTTCGCCCCCTCAGCCCCATTTGCCATGATCCAGGCTTCAACGCTGGCCGCATCCGATAACTATCCAATCGCGCTCTTGAACGGCGCCAGTGCTACCGACCCGTCCCTGTCCGTTTATATCAAGGTGATGGGCGGAAACCTTGATAAAAGCGCTGGACTGTTGTGGCGTGTGCAGGACAAAAATAATTACTATGCAGCGCTGGCGAGCGCCCTCGACCACAAACTTCACTTGCTAAGGATGAGTGGAGGACAGCCCCACGAATTGGACGCTGCGTTCATTCCACTGAACAGCGAATTCGAGCAGAGCCAGCCTTCTCCCACACATGGCTGGTACGAACTGCAAGTTGAGGCTACAGGCTCACATATAATTATCTCGTTCCAGGGGCAAAAAGTGATCGAGACGACCGACGACAAATTCACGGGTTCAGGCCAATTTGGGGTAATCACCCACGCGGACACAGTTGCGCTTTTTGATAATTTTCAGATCCGTGCGGGTCAACTGACCTCGACCCGCACTCCGAAGCCGAGCGCCACGCCTATACTGCCCCCAATCATGCACGTGCTGGCTATATTCACAACAGATACTGGCCTTAGGGCTTCTGCGACTTTCACGAAAGGAGGTGAGATCAACTGGGCAGTAGAGATCGTAGATCCGAACAATAATCCCATACCTGCTGCCGATGTGGAGGTGACGATGCTTGACCCTGACGGGAAAACCGTGTCCAGCACAGTCGAGATGACCGGGACAAGCGGCCTGGCACGATTCAAAATGCAGACTGACCTGTCCAGTGTGCTGGGAACCTATACTCTGCGCGTCACAAAAGTGACTAACGCTGACATGCCAGATGCGGCATACGACCAGGCCGCCAATGTCGTGACTTCCACAACATTTGTTCTGCGCTGATACGCCCCTATCTCAAGGGGTCCCGACGATAGTATAGATTTCCCCTGATTGACATGCCTATAAATCATCGTAAAATTGATTGTGGAAACGTTATCGGGAACGCTATCAGAAAAATTAACGCCGCAATTCTTCGCTACCTTCCTGAGTAAAAGTCACGATTTTGTTTGTAGGAGGATTATTCTGTGACGATTGGTTTCAAATCACGCAAGTCCCTCGCCCTCTTTTTTGGCCTTACCCTTGCCCTCACCTTACTTGGGATCAGCCCGGCGCAGGCAACCAGCGCTACCGTCAGCGTCTCCGGAACTCAGTGGGGCGTCAGTACCTGCTACATCGGCGCGACGGAAGGGAATGTCCGTTTTGACATCAACGACCTGATCGGTGCGGGAATCAATACGTATCGTATCTACGGCGGCATGTCGCGTTGGGAAGCCACCGACGACAGCAGCACCTACGGCTTTCCTGACATTCCAACAATCAAAAGTAACCCGAATTCGATCAACTGGGCGTGGTGGGACAACATCATGACCAATCCGCCTAACGGCAGCGATTACTGGTGGTCAGGCACGGTGCCCAACATCTGGCAAGGCAATGCACGGACGATCTTCAGTGCCTTGCAATCGGCAGGCATCCGCCCGGTGCTGACGATTCGCAACCGCGATAACAATGGCAATCCCGCCTGGTCTGCCAACCCGCCGGTGACGCAGCTCGACTGGAACGAGTGGTGGGAGCACGTCTTTGCCACAGTCTACTGGCTGAACGTCCGTAACAACTATCACGTGGACGATTACGAGGTTCACAACGAGCCAAACAACAATGGGCAGGGTTGGGGCGGTACTGAGGCACAATATTTCCAGCTTGTGCAGCAAATGGAAGATGCTATCAACTATGTCTACACGACCTATTTGCCGGGTCGCACCTATCACATTTATGCGCCCGTCACGACGGGCGGAAGTAGTTGGCCGCTGGATGCCTTAAATCAAGTCGGTACCTATTTCGACAGCATGGACATTCACGATTACAACTCGGACATCACGTCGTATGTCCAGACGGTGCAGGGCTATCTGAACAGCACCGGTCACAGCACCGAGCCGATCTGGTTAAGTGAATGGGCAACCTATCGTGGCGGCTATCAGAATGCTTCGAAGGGCGTCACGCTGCTCATCAACAACCTGATCCGCATGTCATCGCCAGGAACTTATGTCTACGGCAGCCATATGTTCACCTTCTATGATTGGACTGGCTTCAGTGGCGGATTCCAGAACTTCCAGGGGCTGGTAGATATAAACGGCAACAAACTGTCCAGTTACTATGCGCTTCAAATGGCGACGAAGGCCTTGAACGGCTGCAAGCCAACCTACCAGAGTACGGCGAACAACAGCAATCTGATGGCGATAACGACAAAAGATTCCTCTGGCGTGATCTCGCTGCTGGTCACAAACTCATCGTCCAATACTTCCATAAGCGTAGATACCGATCTCTCGGCGCTGTTGACCAGTGGCACAGGCGCGATGTATCAGTTCGACTCGACTCACAATGATGTTGTGGTTGGCTATCCTTCGCTGAGCGCCGGACACGTTACATTCACCATTCCAGGCTCGGCGGCCATTCTCATCCAGTTTGGCGTGGCTGTTCCCACGCCAACGCCAACCTCACAATCTACCATCCAGCCACCGACCAATACTCCCGCTCCGACCGCAACGAAGCATCACTAAACGATTAATAAATGCAACCGAGTTGTGGGGCCAGATCAACTTCTGGCCCCCTGCGCGCATTGAATTCCCACTACAAATTATTCCGCAGAATTTAGACGAGGCAATTGTAAAGTGGGGCAATTTACGTGTAAAAAGAGTGCAAACGGTCAGGGTCTTGTGGAATATGCGCTGACGATAGCCGTTGTCGCACTGGTCGCGGCGCTCGTGTTAGGTTTGATAGCGCTGGCAACTAACCGCGTTTTTGGACTTGTATCCGGGACGTTTCATGCCACACGTGGCGGTACAAGCACGCTACAGTTTGCCCAGAACCAGAAACCCGAATGTGGACAATATCACATTCTCACGACTCCAGCTCCCGCCAATCCTTATGTCACCGTCCTGTACGTAGAGATCGAATCCGACCAGGATATTCCGCTAACAGACATCACTGTCAGCACCGAACAAGGTTTTAACTTTACAGTGAGTAAAGATTCCAATCCAGGCCAGTACAATATCGATCAGCCTTTGCTGGCGGGCACAAC
The DNA here is from genome assembly GCA_035309185.1 of Aggregatilineales bacterium. Taxonomy (GTDB): domain Bacteria; phylum Chloroflexota; class Anaerolineae; order Aggregatilineales; family UBA2796; genus DATGFK01. The sequence goes on along the minus strand of DATGFK010000736.1, from coordinate 5,352 downwards.
CGCTGCATCGGGATGGGACGATAGTTTGTGTCCGCGAGTGCTGGTCGTGCAGTCGAGTAAGGCCTATGGCGGGCAAACCATTTTCTGGCCGGTGCAAATCAACGACTGGTCAACGTCATGAGCAACAGCTACGAAAAGCCTCATAAACCAGAAGGCTCGATCAAACAGGCCATCGCCAAACGCAAGACACAGGAAATCCTGCGAACCATCGAGGACAAAAAGATCGCGGAAGCGCATGGCGATTCGACGACGGGCGATTTCAAACGACACAGGCAATCGCTGCCGGTAACACGTACTGCCGACAGGACAGCAAAGACTCATTCATCTGCTGGCGATTTGCCCCGATCTGCCGATCCACGTCGCACGACTCAGATCCGGCCAAATAGCGCTGATCCTAGACGTACCACGCGGGTGGCAGCGGCAATCAATCCCGAATATCCAAGCGTCCTATCGCCAATTTACTCACTGTCGCGTTCGCAAAAACGCCTTTTGATCGCCGGTATCGCATCCATGCTCTGCTTAATAGTTTGCCTTGTCACGTTTCTGGCGATCACCAATCAGCCGGCCAGTGCAGCGCCTCTCTCAATGCTCCCCCCATTACCTGTGGTCAGTGCTGCTGACGTCATTGCCCAACTCAAAAAAGTGCATGAGCCAATCGTTGCCGAGCAAGGCTTTTCTGCGGCGACTAACCTGTGGCTTGCCAGGGACGAAATTCAGTTCAACGTATTGCGAGGTGACAAGAAGGGTACTTTTATTGTCATGAGCTATAGCTCCCCTGCCGATAAGGGGCCAGACCTTTTCCGTCTAAGTCTCGACAGTAAATTCGTAGGTTGGGATCATACGTCGCTGGCGAACATCACGCTGCTGATTTCGCCCGATTCAGCACCAGAAATCCGAAATGAGATAGAAAGTCACATTAAGCAATTCCTTCTGGCTCCCTACCGGCCTTTTTTGGCTACTGCCACGCCTGAGGCAACCATCGTAAGCCAGTGACTTATTTTGCGGAGACCACCATTTGACCGGTGTACAAGGCAGCTCCTGTTGCCTGATCGGTCACCTGCGCCTCTAGATGAAGGCAACCCGGAGATTTGAGCACAATCGTCGTCGTCAGGAAAGCCATCTTTTGCACGTTAGTGTCCGGCGCATTCAGCAGTCCACTTGCTTCTGCGCTGGATAGAACGGCAAGGGGCTGGTCAATCAGCATCGTACTGTCCAGGGTTTGGTAACCGGCAGTTACCCGAAGATGCACGCCGTCACTCCCAAACTTATTGGAGTCGTCTAACACGATCCATTGAAGGGGAAAATTGTTACCGACTCCCCACGACTGGGCGTTGTCTACAACCCAAATCTGGCTAGATAGCGATTTTGCCAGACCCACTCCCGCGAATTTAGCTTGCGGGAGCGGCCCTCCTGGACACGCAGTTGGCTGTCCGGCGCTTGCCGTATTGCCTACAGGCGCGTTAGCAAGCGCCTCTATGGATAGCGCAATCTGTGCCGAGGAAGCCATACCATCCCAGCGTTGCTGGATCACGCCATCGGCGCCGATGAGAAAAGTGCTTGGCAAGCTTGAAACACCAAAAACGTTAGCCGTGTCGCCTTTTTCGTCAGCCAAAACGGGGATCGAATCCAACCGCCAATCATAGGTGAAGTTGATCAGGTCACTTCGGGTTGGCGACTGCGCGGTTTGTTCCTTCGCCGCGTCAACAATCAGTACCCGCAGGCCCTTTGACCCATACTGTTCCTGCATACTTTTCAAAGAGACTATTTGTGACCGAGAAGCTTCGGTGTCGGCAGAGGCAGCCTTGGCCTGGGTGTTCAAGAAAGACAACAAGACGATCTGCCCCCGCAGATTTTCCAGGCTGTAACTTCCTCCGCGCACGGCTTCAAGACTGAATCCGGGCGCAATAGCTCCCGCTTTCATCGTAGAGACTGCTTGCGGTGGGGCGCTGCAACCGGCCATGATCAGGCCAAGCCACAGGGCGGCCAGGGAAATGGAACGGGAAATGTCCTTGAATTGCGGGATTGTTCGTGCTGAACACTCGCGGCGACAGTTCATCTGATTCGCTGACACCAAAAATAACTACGGGATACTTCAGTTGTAAACCTGCCTCTGGGCGAACAAGTGTCCGCCCAGAGTTTTTGGTAGGCTGCGCCTACTGGAAGATTTGGAACTCGTATAACTTGATTCGGTCGGTAGAGATATTCCAGGCGGTCGAGTTCATCCTCACGTAGCGTGCAGACGTTGAAGTGAACGTGATGTTCGTGGTGCCGGTGGCGCCCGCCGTTGTGCTCCAAACTGTCGTCCAGTTGGTGTTGTCCGCCGACACGTCAATACTGTAACTGGTTGCCCAACGATCTCCCTGGTTCAGCGACACCTGGCTGATTGAGAGGCTGCTGCCCAGATCAACACTGATCCATTCTGTGGGCAACGTGCTGTTCTTGAGTGTCCACCAGCGGGTGCCTGTGTTGCCATCAAATGCATTTGAGCACAAGTAGCTGGATGACTCGACGCTGGAGGCTGCGCAGGGCTTGTTGAGCGCGAGGTTCGCTCCAGAACTGGTTGGCGTACTTGTTGGTGGAATCGGCGTCGGGGTTGGGCCGCTAGGCGTGTTGGTTGGGGGAATTGGGGTCGGAGTTGGGCCACTGGGTGTATTGGTCGGTGGCTGGATCGTTGGCTGCGTCGTAGGCGTATTCGTCGGCAATGGTGAACCACCAGATTCATAGGCGCCTATGTCATATGCGCCGCCTTGCGGGATCGGGTTTCCAAAGAAGTCGTGCGTTCCCATGGTTGCCACTTTTCCAAGCGCAACCAGGTCTGCGCCTGCGTTGATGGCTGGAGAGCCATTCTGTAGTGTAAAAGCGGTCACCGGCTTGCCGATGGCATGATAGGTTGGATTGTTCAGCAGCGGATCAACGTACAGGCCGTGCGCATCCTGCCCGCTCCCAGTTTTCCACGCGCTAAAGCTAGTGTAGCTGCTGCCGCCCCACAGATAGTTCGGATTGCCCGTACCTGTGTACCAGTAGAGGTTGTTGTCCAGGTGGGTCTGACTGGTAAAGTCGTTAATATCGACCAAGTGCGGGTCGGCGGCGTAGATGATGTTGTTGTAGATATTGGTATTGTTAATGGCCGATCCATGGAAAATATTCAGCGAATTGATGGCATAGAATGGGCCATTACTGGACGAGACAGGATTAAAGTAGATCGTGTTGTTGTAGATGTAACTATCCTGGATTGACCCGTGTGACCAGACCGTCAGGTATATCTCCCCCTGGCGAGTCGCTTTTTGAGTGCCATTGCGGATGTCATTTGAGCAAATATTGTACCGGATCGTGTTGTCCGTCGTCACGTCACTATTGTCGCCGCCAAAAATAGAGGCGCAGTAGGCAAAATTATCGTGGCCGTAATTGTATTGGATAATGTTATGGTGAGTAAAATAGTCAATGTCGTATGAACCACCATCCCAGCTTGGCGACTGTGCCTGGTAGACCTCGTTATACTGCACGGTGCAGTAATCGCAGTCCCAAGTCCAGAGGCCGTTCGGGGTATGGTTCACCAGGGTCGTCATAATGCCTGAATTATGGACCACGTTATACTGCGCGGTGGCCGAGTTGGTGCTGGCGATCAACATCCCGTCGTTCTGGACATCGTGGGCCAATGAATTCTGAATGGTGATGTTGCTAGAGCGCGCTGACCCGGCCAGAGGCGACGGCCCGCCGATCTCGATGCCCCGGAAGGCAAAACTCGTATCAGCATTATCTATCACCACATCATGAACACTGTGATTCGCGTACAGGCCAGCCAGGAGCGCATCCTGTCCATCGCCCGTGCCGCAATTATGGATGTAGAGATTGGTCAGGCGAAAATAGGTCAAGGATGCTCCGGCGGGGCCATCCACAAATACCCCTTTGCCCATTGAGTTCTTTACTTCAAGGCTGTCAATGACCCAATACTGTTGATTGTAGAGGTGAACAACAGGGTCAACCGCATTTTGCCCATCAATGATAGGCCGTGCACCGGTGCCATAGGTGCTCACGGTGATGGGGCTGCCACTGACGCCAGAGCCTTTGGGATATAACTGGCCCGTACAGGTGGTGCCTCGATTGAGCAGAATTTGGTCGCCCGGGTTGAACGTTGTGCCGCTCACTGTGCCAAGATTATTCCAGGGACTGGCCTGGGTGCCGCTGCCGTTGGTCGCCGCAGAACAATCTACGTAATAGGTGGTTCCTGCCGCGAGGACGGCTATGCGCCATGCGCTGAAGGCAACGAGAATGAGAATGGCGGTAAGCAATATACGATACTTGAAATAGAATTTCACAGTTTGCCTCCCTCAAAACGAATTAACTGCAAATCAAGAGTAAATTTCAGGAATCTCTTCTAACACCTCCGCATCCAATTTCCATCATCCTCAGACGATTGCTGACGCAATAGCGTCCGTTTGATAGCGTTACCGATAACGTTTCCAATCATCTTATGTGTGAATTAACGAAAAGTCAAGCATTTTATCAAGTAGGGAGATGAGGGGTATATGGTAGGTGAAAGAGCAGATCCAAAATTCACTCGATTGACTGTGGAGATCCCTTCCCCTGAAACTATATCAGGTGGAGTGGGAAACCTGCCGCCGAGTAATTATTATGTATAATATTACTTATTTATTATTTGCTCCCGGCGGGATTCGAACCCACGACGCCAGGTTCCGAAGACCTGCGCTCTATCCACTGAGCTACGGGAGCCTTAACCTGTCAGTCTACCGCGAACTTCCGTCAAGTCAAGCAGGAATATCCATCAAAGCAAAGGCTTGAAGATAACTAGCGAAGGCTGAGAGACACCGAAATGTTGTCGCCCTGGCGCACGCCATAAGTGGGGACGCCGCCAGCTTCCAGTAACAGGCGCGTGTCGTCGGAACTACGTACATTGACTGCGCCAAAACTCTGAGCATCCACCACCACCGCGACGGTGCGCAGCCCGCGCCGCACCAGCAGTGTCGCCTCACGTATCCAATTATCGGACGGGTCTGCGGTCACAATGATGATCGTCGTCCCGCGGCCCATGTGGTGGCCTTCGACCGCGATGAGCTGTTCGCAGGTGACGGGCGTTTCGCTGCGTGCCACAGCCAGCGCCTCAAGGATGCGCGTAAACTGGCGATTGCCGTGATCGGGCTGCAAGAACGTGCGAAGCGGATTATAGGTGACGAAGCCGAGCGCACGCTCCCGGATCAGAAAATGTTGAGCGAGGGAAGCTGCCACGACAATGGCATATTCATCGCTGGCGGGGGGAATAAACAGGGCATCTTCCCGGTAGCCGTCCACATTATAAGGGCGCTCGAAAACTGCGGACGCGCACAGATCGAGAAT
>DATGFK010000735.1:0-2689 GCA_035309185.1 Aggregatilineales bacterium | reverse complement strand
CCTTCGCTAAAGACGGAGGTTCCCGCCTTGTAAGTTTTCGTTTCGGCAATTTCTTTGAGCGTTTCAAAGGATTCATCTTGAAACTTCCAGGTGACGCTCCAAACGCTCTCCGCATTCTTTAATTGATTAATATCTAGCATGCCTGCTTGCTCCTCTGTGGGCTTATGCTATCAGACTACAACGGTTCGGCCCACAATGCAACTGCCTGAAGTTAGAATGTGCTGGATGAGATTGGACTGCGCCCATCGTTCGGGTTACACTGGGGCCGCCTTATGACTGCTTTGACCGCTTCACCTGCTGCCTCCATTCCTTACTGGCTGCTGCCAACGATCCTCCTGTTCCCGGCCATGCTGTGGATGTTCCTGGGCGCTGGATTGCCCTGGGCGCTGGCGCTGCTGCCACGCGCCGACTGGCGCAAATGGCCGACGGTGCTGGCCGTGGCAGTGGCGCTCGGCCCGGCCATGACAACTATTGCCATGTTTGTGATCGGCACCTTTGGGCAGTTTTCCACCGCCAACGTGCTGCTGGCCTCGCTGATTATGGCGGCGCTTGGCATACTGCTGGCGAGGCGAAATTTCCCTTTTCAATCTTATGGAGAGGGGGCAGGGGGTGAGGTTCCGCCCCTCACTGCGCTCGATTGGACTCTGATAGCCTTGATTGTCGTGGCAATCCTCGTCCGCTTCTGGAATACCGCCTACTGGCCGTATACCACCTACGACGAATTCTGGGTCTACGGCTACAACGCCAAAATTTTCATGCTCAAGGGCGCGATTCCGACCAGCATGGGCTACTATCCGCAGCTTCTACCGCTGGCCTACACCTTCGGCCAGTTGATGTGGGGCGGCATCAACGATCACGCCGCGCGAGTCGTCGTGCCGATCTTCGGCCTGGGCAGTATCCTGATGGCCTATGTGCTGGGCGCGCGGTTATTTAACCGGCGCGTCGGCCTGTTGACGGCGGCATTGTGGGCACTATTTCCGCAGCAGACGGCCTGGAGCCAGTTCGGCGACCTGGAAATCCCCATGACGCTGTACTTCACGGCAACCGTCGTCTTCTTTATCATGGGCTGGCGAGAGCGCAACCGCCGTTACGTGATCCTGAGCGGTGTCATGCTGGGCGCGGCGCTGTGGACGAAGCCCACCGCCGGGGCGTTGATCGAAAGCCTGGGGCTGATCGTGGTGGCGGGAGCGGCGATTGCGCTGTGGGGGATGAGGCAGCCTACGGACAAGGCAGGCCTTGTCCCTACAAAGAACGTTCCCATACTGGTTCCCCCTCTCCCAAAAAGCCGGAGAGGGGGGCAGGGGGTGAGGTCAATCCACTGGGTTAACCGGAATTGGTTCGCGCTGCCCCTCCTGGCGTTGCTCGTCTCCGCCCCGATTGGCTGGACGTGGTATATCCGCAACGTGATCTTCGGGCACCCGCCGCTGGTGTGGCCTGCCGCCTACTGGCAGCAGGCGGCGCAGCGATCCGGCGAAGAACTGGGCTGGCCGCTGCTCATCGCCGCCGTGCTGACAATTTTCCTGATCGTCAAGCGGCAGCGTGGGCGTTTTGCGCTAGCAGGCCTGGCCCTGATGCTCGCCGGGAGCCTGCCCTCGGCCTTCGGCTGGCGGCTGCCCACTTCGCTCGAACTGAGCCAGCTTATCCTGGGCGCCTCGGCAGATGCCACGACTCTGCGCCCGACTCACCTGAGTCTACTCGAATTTGCCGTCATCACCGCCGGGGCGGCGCTATTGTGCTACGCGGCGATCCCGCTGTGGAAGGCCCTGGCCGCATATTTCCGCATCACGCTGGCTTTGATCGCCGCCTTTGTGATTCCCTATTTCGTGACCTGGTTCTGGTCTTATTCGTACCATCCCCGCCTGAGCTTTGCCATCGTCCCCGCGATGATCGTCGTGGTGGCGGCGGGCCTGGAGGCGGTGCGCTGCGCGTTGCCTATACCCGCTGATGGATCGCGCCGTTTGCGGATGGTTGCCCTATCGGCGGTGATCGTCGTGCTGGCCGTACCAGGGCTGCTGGCCGGTCTGACGGCGCTCGAACCGGCCATTACCGGCGCCCTGCCGGACGATCACGCCCGCTACGCCAGTGGAAACCCGGCGCTCATGGCCCTGGTGGACTATCTGAATTACCGCAAGGCTCCGATCCATTACCCGGTTGCCATGCGCCGCCCGATGCGGATTGAAGCGCCCGGCGAGCTGCGGCTGCCGTTCTTTTTCCCGCTGGACGACGTGCGCACGGATCGCTACCCGGTGGCCCTCGACCAGATCGCGGACGTGGATTACTTCATTGACAGCTCAGTCGGTCAGCGGCTGTACAACGAGCAGGGCAAGCTTTACAACCAGATACTTTCGTCGTTGACTCGCATGGAAGTGATGCTGCGCGAATATTCGGTAGATGATAAGAACTTCCGCTTCTCGGCCTACACGGTCAACAACGTCCAGCGCTTCGCTACGCCGATTGCCCTCAACGTCGTCCACGCGCAGGTTGGCGATTTCGCAGAGTTGTACGGCTGGGATACGGGTACGCTGTCTGACGCGCCGGGACAGCCCTTCCTGTTTACGCTGTGGTGGAAGGCTATCAAGCCATCCGACCTGGATTACAGCGTCTTTATTCACCTGTGGGACCCACGCCAGGACAAGCTGGTCGGGCAGTGGGGCGGCGAACCCATGATGGGCGCGTGGAACGTCTGGAA
>DATGFK010000734.1:0-2072 GCA_035309185.1 Aggregatilineales bacterium | reverse complement strand
GCACAAAGCCCATGCGCTCGTACATTTTCATGGCAACTTGCATCAAATCGGTAGTATGCAGTGTAATTACAGACACGCCCGTTTCGCGCGTGCGGCGTACGCACTCATCCACCAACGCTTTGCCGACACCGAGTCCGCGGGCACTGGGCACGACCGCTAACAGGCGGATTTCCGGGTAATCGAGGGTAATTGGGGCGTCATTCGGGCGATTCACTGCTGTTCCCGCCGGGATGAGCAGCACGGCTCCGACCAATGCACCATTGACCTCTGCAACAATCTGATGCCCGCTAGCGGGATTGGTCAACGACTCAACGATATTTTGGCGATAAGTCAGCCAATTTGGCCCCAGCGCAGGAGCGTATTGTTCATAGGCGGCCAGGGTTGCCGTGAGTATTGTATCTCTATCACTCGGACGAGCATCGCGAATCTGAAGATCAGTCATAGGGCCTTTCGTCAAACGCTGAAGATTTTTAGGGCAGTTACAAAGACAACGACCAGGAGAGCGACGAAGACTGTGGGCACGATCCATGTCCTGCTGAGCGGATTCGTATCAACGAGATGATAGCCGCCAGGCTCGACCCCAGGAACAGGTACGGGCCGAACCTCGAAACGTGGCGCGATCAACCATGCCAGAGCCAGGCCCGCGCCAAAACCGCCCAGGTGGCCCCAGTTGTCTATACTCATTCCACCGATCCCACCAGGGGCAAGGTTGCTGTATATGCCGATGCCAAAAATGATCAGGGCATTTAAGCCGAGCGCTCCAAGTTGTCTATTGGTACGTTCCTGGCCGAAAAGCCGCCGGTTTTGATACAGGAATATCATTTCCGCGCCAAAAATTGCCATGATCGCGCCCGACGCACCCAACGATGCGCCGCGTGAGAAGGCGAAGCTGGTCAGGCTGGCACACAACCCGCCCAGGAAATACAGCAGCGCAAAGCGGACGTGCCCGAAAAAACGTTCAATCGTTCTGCCGAATACCCACAGGGCGTAGGCATTAAAACCGAGGTGTAAGGTACCGGCGTGAAGGAATAGTGCCGTAAACAGCCGATAATACTCGCCGTGCAGGACGCTATAAAAATCCAGCACGCCCCAGTTCAGCACTGGATCGTCTGGATAATAGGTTTGTGCTAGGCCAAGCTGGATCAGGAACACGACAATGAGGACGGCCAGCAGGGCATAAGTCACCAGGGGCCGCGTAGCAGGCAGAGCGATGCTGACTTGTCGCTGTTCTGCCTGCTGCACGGGATTATCTTGCGCAAACTGATTGGAATCAGTCATTTTTACGCCAACTTACCGGAATGCTACCACTAATCTCTTGAAGATACTGCGCATGCTGGTCAATTGTCCAGTTCTCAGAAGGCTCAGCGCGAAGCGCTCATGGGCATGACCACATAAGTGAAGTCTTCACGGCCTGCGGGCTTAAAGACCCCTGGACTGGCCGGGCCATTGGTTTCCAGCACCACCTGGTCTTCGCTGACCACGTTCAGAACGTCCAGCAGGTAGCGGACATTGAATGAGACTTCCAAACCAGGGCCATCAATGGATGCGTCCAGTGTCCACTGGTTGTCGCCCTTTTCCTGGGACTGTGCCGTCATCAGAATCTGGCCGGGCAGGTTGTTTTCCCCAGGCGTGATCTTGACACGGATGGTGTTGGCATTTTCGCGCGCAAAAATCTCGGCCCATTTACAGGCACGCAGCAGTTCTCCGCTGTACATCTGGGTCGTCGTGGATCGGGCCTTGGGGATGATCTGTTCGTAGTCGGGGAATTTGCCGTCAATCAATTGCGAAACAATGTCCACGGCTTCCAGGTGGAACATGACCTGGCTGCGACCCTGCGGTACGGAAATATATATCGTGGAATCTTCGTCGCTGATAATGCGACTGAGTTCGCCCAGCGTTTTGGCCGGAATAATCAACGTTTGCGGGGTAGAGACCGGCGTATCAAGCTCGGCAGTCCTTACGGCGAGACGGTATCCGTCGGCGGAGGCCAATGTAAAGGTGCTGCCTTCAACTTTCAGCAGGATACCGGTCAGGATAGGCCGGTTATCTTCTTTGGCAGCGGCAAAAACGAC
>DATGFK010000733.1:0-5650 GCA_035309185.1 Aggregatilineales bacterium | reverse complement strand
GGCGTGTTTCATGGCAGGGTGAAACAGCAGCGCGTACAGAAAGCCGATGCCAACGGTGTCCACGCATTCCCCGACCTGTTCCGGGTTAAGGTTCAGGTTGACGCCCAGTGCGCCGAGTACGTCCGCCGAACCGGATTTGCTGGACGCGGCGCGGTTGCCGTGCTTGGCGACAGGTACGCCTGCCCCGGCTACCACAAATGCCACCACCGTCGAGATGTTGAACGTCCCGAGGCCATCGCCGCCTGTGCCGCAGGTATCCACCACGCCCTGCGTCTTGAGCGGCGGGTGATTGGCTGCACGGCGCATGGAGCGGGCGCTGCCGGTGATCTCGTCCACCGTCTCGCCCTTCATGCGAAGGGCCATCAGATAGCCGCCGATCTGCCCAGGGGTCGCTGCGCCGGTCATGATCTCATCCATCGCGGCTTCGGCTTCTTCCTGCGTCAAATTCTGCTGCCTGGAAACCTTGCCGATTGCATGTTGTATGCTCATTTGATCTTCGTCCTTTTGCACCTGCTGTTATCTCTAGCTCGAAACAAGATGCAGAACAATTTCAATGTTGGTTGGGGTGTCATAGACTTTTTGCACATCGTACGATGTTTCTTGAGCCTGATATTTCGCGGCAGAAACATCGAACTTCAAAGTGTCACACCCGAAAACAGAAACATTCTCCTGACCAAACTCGCCATTTGTGGCTGAGTGGAGAAGCAGATCAACGTGCCCATGACCTCCTTCAAAATCTGCTCCACCTTCATTCTGGATATGAATATCGGCGTTTGCGATGGGATTCTCATGAGCATCCAGAACCTGGCCCATGATCGACCGCCGAATTAACTGACAATCTTGAGGCGGGATCGGAACTGCGGGGAACCCAACAATCAACGCCGTACCGATACATAGCACTACTGGCATCGCCAGTGCAAGGGCGATAGCCGCCATGATAATGAGAATTTTGTTTCGGTTTCGACGAGTCATAATTGATCAGGCTCACTCATGCTCTGGCGGGAATAATTCTGCTACCGGAATTTTGAGACCAGGGAGCATTTCCCCACCATCCAACACACCATCGGACAACACGCGCTTTGATTCTCCTCCGGTGCGATGCACGATGACTTCTTTCAGATCGGGGTACATTACCCAGACCAACTCTGTCCCCGCAGCAAGATAAATATCGACTTTTTTCTGCACTTCACTCGCAGTATCACCAGGTGAAACAACTTCGACAGCCAGATCAGGCGCAAGAGGAACAAATTTGTTGTAGATTTGATTCAGTCTCTCTTTGCGGACAAATCCAACATCTGGAGCGCGCATTGTGTTAGGGCCAAGCTGAAAGCCAGTTTCAGCCGCATAAACAGTTCCCAGATGATGCTCTCGGTTAAATACCCAAAGAAAGCCGAAGGCGTTTCCTGCTACGATTCCATGTAAATCTATCGCCGGAGCCACCTTGACTACCATCCCTTCCACAAGTTCGTAGGGCTTGCCTGCATACTGCTCCCAGAACTTTTCAACCGTCATCAGGCTATCCTGGACGACCATTTCGCACCTCACGCCTGCTAGACTACACTCCCGCTCTGATCGACCTCATCCCCTGGCCCCTCTCCCAAAAAAACCGGAGCGGCTAAACCCGCTGACAACGGTGATTTGGCTCCCCTTTCCCTCGTAATCGTGGGAAAAAGGGTTGGGGGATAGAGGGGATTGAGCCATGAGTATAGCCAGATCGAGTCTGTCTCGCTGGCCTACAGCCTGCACTCCAAAAAGTTCTGCAAGATGCGCGGGCCGTAGCCGGTGAGAATGCTTTCCGGGTGGAACTGCACCCCCACTACGGGATGCTCAACGTGTCGCAGGCCCATAACTTCGCCCTGTTCGGTGAAGGCCGTGACCTTGAGCGAGGTGGGTAGATTGGCCTCTTCCACGATCAGGCTGTGGTAGCGCGTGGCCTCGAAGGGATTGGGGACGCCCGTAAACAGCGGCGATTCGCGGTGATAGACCATTGAGGTCTTGCCGTGCATCAAACGCGGGGCGCGTGTCACCTGGCCGCCGTAAGCCTGCCCGATGCACTGGTGGCCCAGGCACACGCCCAGGATTGGCACGTGCGGGCCAAAGTACCGGATCACGTCCAGCGAGATTCCGCCGTCGTCCGGATCGCCGGGGCCGGGCGAGATGATAATATGTGTCGGGCGCATGGCCTCGATCTGGGTGAGGTTCAGGGCATCGTTGCGATAGACCTGGATGTCCGCGCCAAGCTGCCCGAATGCCTGGGCCAGGTTATAGGTAAAACTGTCGTAGTTATCAATCAGGACGATCATGATCGCTTTCCTTTCTGTACAAATTCCGAGTGTTGGCCTCTATGGGAGGCCGACAAGCTGTTTGACTTCGGCCAGTGTTTGATCTGCGATGGCAGAAGCATTCGCGGCGCCTTCTTTCAGGACATCGTTCAGATCATTGGGATCGGACATGATTTGGCCGTAACGCTCCTGGATGGGGCGCAGCGTTTCGACGACCAGGTCTACCGTTTCGCGTTTGAAGTAGCCATAGCCCCGTCCGCCAAAGTGCTTCTCAATGCTCTCCTGGCTTTTGCCCGAAAGCGTCTCGTACAGCACCAGCAGATTCTGGATGCCGGGCGAAGCATGGTCAAAGCGCAACTCATTGCCAGAGTCCGTCACCGCAGCCATGATGTTGCGGCGGATCGTGTCGGGCGAATCCAGCAGCGCGATGGCATGGGCGGGACGTTGTTCTGCCACGCTCTTGCTCATCTTCACCGTTGGGTCATCCAGGCCCATGATCCGCGCGCCGCTGGCCCTGATCCATGCTTGCGGCAGTGTGAAATACTCGCCATAAAAGCGATTGAAGCGCTGCGCAATGTCGCGGGTCAGCTCAATGTGTTGCTTTTGATCTTCGCCAACCGGCACGTAGTCTGCCTGGTAGATCAGGATGTCCGCCGCCTGGAGAACCGGGTAAGTGAGCAAACCGCTGCTGGGGCTTTCCAGGTTTGCCGCTTTAACCTTGTACTGTGTCATGCGTTCCAGCCAACCGACGGGCGTCACGCAGTCGAGCAGCCAGGCCAGGTATGCGTGCGCGGGAACGTCCGATTGGATGAAGATCGTCGCGTGCTTCGGATCGATCCCGCAGGCCATGAGAAGCGCTGCGGTTTGCAGCGTTCGCTCTCGTAAATACCCTGGTTCGATTGCTTCAGGAATGGTCAACGAATGCAGGTTGGCAATACAGAACAGGCTGTCGTAGGTTTGCTGGTTGGCAGCCCACACGCTGAGCGCACCGATATAATTCCCGATGTGCAGGCTCCCTGTGGCCTGGATACCCGACAGGACCCTCGCCTTGCGATGCGAGTCTGGACTGGCGTTACGGGTCTGAGTAAGGGATTGCATGAGCAAAATCCTCCGGGCCTTTCCGCTTCGCTTAGATGACGCCCTGCTCGGCGTTTTCAATGGCGACGGCCAGTGCCCGCGCCTTGTTGAGCGTCTCCTGGTATTCGCGGGCCGGATCGCTGTCGGCGACCAGTCCCGCGCCTGCCTGAACGTAGACGGTTTTGCCGCGCATGAACAGCGTGCGAATGGCAATACAGGCGTCCATGCTGCCGCCATAACTGAAGTAGCCGACGGCCCCGCCGTACAGGCCGCGCCGGGTGCCTTCCAATTCTTCGATGATCTCCATCGCCCGGATTTTCGGCGCCCCGCTGAGCGTGCCCGCCGGGAAAGTCGCACGCACGAGATCATAGGCGTCCATGCCCTCGCGCAGATGGCCTTTCACGTGCGAGACAATGTGCATGATGTGCGAAAAACGCTCGGTGATCATCATCTGGGGGACGGTCACTGTGCCGTAATCGCACACACGGCCCAGGTCGTTGCGGCCCAGGTCAACCAGCATGACGTGTTCGGCACGCTCCTTGGGATCGGAGAGCATGGCCTTCTCGTTTGCCACGTCTTCTTCGTGAGTGGCCCCACGTGGAGCGCTGCCCGCGATGGGCCGCACCATTGCCGTGCGGGTGTCGGCGTCGAAGCGTACCATCATCTCCGGCGACGCGCCCACGACGCGCATATCCTGAGCCGGAAAATTCAGATAGAACATATAGGGCGATGGATTGAGCATCCGCAGCGCGCGATAGATCGTGAAGGGGTCGGCGGTTGTTTCGCGCGTCAGCCGGTGCGAGAGGACGATCTGGAAGGCGTCTCCGGCGGCGATATATTCCTTTGCCTTGCGCACCGCGTCCTCATATTCCGGCTGGGTGAAATTCGAGGATAGGACGGCGCCGGTGGGCGGCTCTGGCTCTGGCAGCGTGGGCAGGGGCGCCCGCAGGCGGGCTACAATCGTCTCGATCCGCTCGATGGCGGCGTCGTAGGCGGCGCGAGGATCGCCCTGGTTGTGCGCGTTGGAGAGCACGATCAACTGGTGCTTCACGTGGTCGAACATGACCAACGTGTCTACCAGCATGAAAGCCGCTTCGGGAAGTTTGAGATCATCGCTGGCGGTGGTGGGCAACTTCTCAAAAAAGCGCACGATATCGTAACTAAGAAAGCCTACTGCGCCACCGACAAAACGTGGCAGGTTGGGCAGCGGCACAGGGTTAAAGCGGCTCAACGCGCCTTTGATCACGTGCAGCGCGTCCTGTCCCTTTTCCAGCTTCGTGGTCGTGGTTTTGCCGCCACGCTCCTCGCTGACCTGGTCGCCCTGCGCGATCAGTACAGAGGCCGGGGCCACGCCCAGGAAAGAATAGCGGGCCACGTTCTCGCCGCCTTCGACGCTTTCTAGCAGGAAGGACGGTTCGTTGGCCTGGGCCAGCTTCAGATATACGGATACTGGCGTTTCGAGGTCGGCGGATAGGGTGCGGTAGACGGGTACGAGGTCGCCCTGCTCAAACAGGCGGCTCACTTCCTCAAACGAGGGGGCATATAGGCTGCGCGGGATGGCTCTAAATGCAACAGGTGATGCGGTCATCGGCTCCTCCAGGAAAATAAAAACCCTCTCGTCTTATAAGGGACGAGAGGGGTCATTTCCCGTGGTGCCACCCTGGTTAGGTCAGATTTGCCGCGAAATACGGCTCACATAACCTCACTTGATTGCGGGTACAAAAACGCTATACCCTCAGCCCTGGTAACGGCGGCGATTCCGGCGCAGGCTACTGGCCTTGCGGCGTTTGCCCTTGCAACTCCCCGGCCCATTCCACATCTGCGCCTGTACCGCTTTCGCAGCACTACAGCGGCTCTCTGAACATCGCTGGATGTGTACTCGCCCGGATCGGCGTTTTTGCAAATATCACTTGACTGAAGATACTAAGGCCACTTTCAGGCTTTGTCAATAGGGCTAATGTTAAAGGAGCGACGAAAATAACCACTCCGGACTGATCAATTACCGGCAGTTCGATTTACGACTTCTTGCGACCCACCTGGTAACGAACAAGGACATTGCCTGAGCCTTCCCATGTGCGCGTCTCGATCAGCTTGAGTGTCACCTTAGGCTGACCCGTGAACAAGGGTATACCCTCACCCCCGATCATCGGGAAAATGACGATGTGCAGCTCGTCCACCAGATCGTGAACCAGTAGATTGTACCAGAGTATGCGGCTCAACTGCACCAGGATGTCCCGCCCAGGCTTCTGTTTGAGTGCAGCAATGGCCTGTGGCGCATCCGCCACCTTGAC
>DATGFK010000732.1:0-3784 GCA_035309185.1 Aggregatilineales bacterium | reverse complement strand
ATAAAAAATGGGACCTTGGCCTGACTGTCAATGGTTTCCTGGCTGGACTAGTGGCGATTACCTGTCCGTGTTACTGGGTAGACCCCGTTGGCGCGTTCTTTATCGGTATCGGTGCCGGCATAGTGGTCATCTGGGGCATTGATCTGTTGGAATACCTGCGGATTGACGATCCCATCGGCGCGGTTCCGGTTCACGCGGTTGCGGGCATTTGGGGTACGCTTTCGCTCGGACTGTTCGCGGCGGGCAAGTACGGCGCCCCGACAGCAACGGGCGCAGATACCAGTGCATTAGTGACCGGGCTTTTTTACGGCGGCGGTGCGAACACGTTGATCGCCCAGGCCATCGGCAGCGGAGCCACTGTCCTGGCGACATTTGCAATATCGTTCGTCATATTCACCGTGATTGAGCGTCTGACGGATCTGCGGCTGTCTGCGGAAGGCGAAATTGCAGGGTTGGACTTGCACGAACACGGCGCATCAGCCTATCCTGAATACGCTTTGCTGGGCAACGACGGCACACCCAAAACCCTTGAAGAAGCTAAAGCTGCGAAGGGCAAGGTCCTTCCCGGCCCTGCTACAGCAGGAGGCGACTGAGCTTATCATTCGCTCATCTTTACAATTTGGACAGAGCGACGCTGAAGTCGCTCTGTCTCATCATTTTGAAATTTGATAGGCGTTTGAATTGGAAAGTTTGTCAGCAGAAAGGTCGTCAAGAGTCAGCAGGTAGTGTCAAGATGCTAGGTACACCGACCATGCGCTCCTCGAACAGCACCCTACAGGCATTGCAGCAACACATCAAACAGTTATCCCCGCAAATCATGGGGCAGTACGTCGTTGTTTTCTTCGGCGTCATTGGGGCAACGTTGGTGCTGTTTGCGCTCAAGCCGTATATTGGTGACACCAAGCTGTCTCTGATCTATCTCCTCATTATCTTGATCTGTGCAGCGATAGCTCACCCCAGCGTCACATTCTTCTGTGGGCTGCTGAGCTTCCTGTGTTACGATTTTTTCCTCGTTCCGCCCTACTTCGATTTCCGCTTTGAGCTGCCCAGCCTGGCTTTAGATCCATTAGCATTCCTGGTCGTAGCCATCGTCACCGGGGCTATTGCGGAGCGGGCACGTCAGCACGCCAGCGAAAAGTCCGCCTATCAGCGCGCCGATCAGTTGCGGGCCACCATGTTGAACCTCGTCTCGCATAACCTGCACACCCCGCTATCTACCGTCAAAACCGTGCTCACGACGCTGCTCACCAAAGAGAACCTGGATTCGGACAGCAAACAATTGCTCCTATATGCTAATCTCGAAGTAGACCACTTGAATCGCCTGGTCGAAAATGTGCTCCAACTCTCGCGTCTTGAAGCAAAAACAATGCGCATTGCCCGGCACTGGGACGCGCTGGATGAACTGGTCACAACTGTGTTGGCCCGCTGGCCGGACGCTGTGGCCGATGGCTCTTTACAGGCCGACCTCACAGGTACGCCGTTTCTCGTCATGTTTGATTTTGAACTGGTCGAAGCCGTGCTGACCAACCTGATTGATAATGCCTTCCGTCATGGACATCCGCCCGTGCGCGTCTTCGTCGCCAACCACGACCAGGATAAACACGAGGTCTGGGTGGGTGTGCAAGACTACGGCCCTGGCGTTCCTGCCCCGGAACGCGCACAGTTATTCCAGAAATTTGTGCATGTGAAAGCCAGGGGGATCGGCCTGGGGCTTGCCGTCTGCAAGGGTCTTATCGAAGCACATGGAGGGCGCATGTGGGCCGAATTTGAGGCGGGGAGCAGCCGCTTCATCTTCAGTTTACCGCTTACTGCTTACGCTGAGTCTGAGGATTGAAGAACCATGACACACTTACTGGTTGTTGACGACGAAACTCAATTTCGACAGGCGCTGATCAAGTCGCTAATCAGCCAGGGGTACCGGGCTACTGGTATTCCTGACCCGGATAAGCTCGCATCAGAGGTCGCCATCCAGCAACCCGACGTGATATTACTTGATCTCACCTTTGCTTCGGGGACGAACGGCCTGGACGCCTGCAAGCAGTTGCGGCATTGGAATTCCGTACCCGTGATCATTATTTCGGTGAGCGACGATGAACCCACTAAGGTCAATGCGCTCAGTGCTGGTGCTGATGACTTCATGGTAAAGCCCTTTGGGATACTCGAACTATTGGCCCGCGTTCATGCCATCCAGCGGCGGCTCGTGGCACGACCTGGCCTCCAAAATCCTGTCGTGCAAGTACGCGACCTGACCATCAATCTCCAAACGCGGCGTGTTACACTGCGCGGTGCGCCTCTTGACCTGACGAGGAAAGAATATAAGCTCGTTGAGATCCTCGCCAATGCCAGGGGCGAACTGGTCACCTACCAGATGCTTCTCGATAACCTGTGGCCGCACGAACTTCTCGACGCCGACAAGCGTTCGGCTATCCGTTCCCTGGTCAAGCGCCTGCGCCAGAAGCTGCGGGAAGACTTGGGCCATCCCGAGTATGTGTTGACCCAGCCTGGCATGGGTTTTCGGCTGGACGTGTAATTTCCCCGGCGATTTCTATCCGGTCTATAGCAGTTTGTAATGTTTGTCGTCGATATACAAGACGGCAAGGGGCGTGTCGGGGCCGGGCAGTTCGGCGTTCAGCAGGTCATTCCGCTTGCGCGACTCGCGCTGCCTGATCTCGTGATTGGTCGGCGTTCGAAAACGATAATAGACCTCAACGAAATAATTCCCTCGCAAAGCTGCGCCATAATGCTTCGGGTCAAAAGCGCGGCTGGTTGCTTTCAGCCTGCCCGTCGCGTGGTTCACGTGTCCCAACAACAGACGGCCCGACATCTTGAGATGTTGATCGTTCCTCAGTGCTGCAATTTGAAACGCCGCAAGTACCAAAGTACACAGCGTCCCGACCAGCCCAATGCCGAAAAGCATCAGGTTGCTTTGGCGAGCCGTATCGTCGGTATTCATCCCTGCCAGCCGGGACAGAGTCGGGTTATCCGGCACGAAACTCACCTCGACTGGCAATCCCTCCCTCAGCCGCCCGAAAACATCTTTCCCGACAATTTGTTCACTCGTAAAGACTGGGCTGGAGTCGTTAGCCTGGAACTGATAGGTCACCCGATAGGTCAATTGCGTTCTGCCAACAGTCGTTGCAGTACTACGAAGGTTAAGCACTTCGCCGTGTGTCGTCACGCTGGAAGCGGCGAGTAGAAAGTCCGTCTTGAGTTCGTTAAGTGCTTGCGCCAGGATCAGTGTGGGTACAAAGACACTGAAAAACACGCATAAGAGAATGACTCGGGTTCGGGTGAATAGCCTGAATTGACTTTTAGTTCCGTAGAGAAAGTCTGAATTGTCGGGGTCAAGCAAAAATAAATTGGCGGGCAATGTAAATCTATCCAGGGACGTAAAGATCGGTATAAGCGCCTTTTCGTTATGAGACACCTGGAACTCCTGTTCCACACATGACTGTGACTTATATACACGGCGATTCTAACATGGCACACAACTTTTGATAGCTGTCGGGCCACCCTCCGTTCGTAATCCGCTTTCAAGTCCATAGATGACAGCCGCTTGCTTACTATCGTTTGGGACACTAGAATCCAGCGATATTGTTTCGAGGAGCGTTCAGTCTGCCGATGACGATGACTCGACTGCCATCATTCTCTCCGCTGTTAGATGAAGCCCTTGCCGCCGAATTCATGGCGCATAGCCTGGCGCTGCTGGACTTTCCTACCCGCCAGGATGATAGCGCGCGGGATGCCACGATTCTGCGTTTTGTGGGGCCAGAAGCGTCCCGCG
>DATGFK010000731.1:0-5441 GCA_035309185.1 Aggregatilineales bacterium | reverse complement strand
CCGTACTCGAAGGCTTCCAGCATGTGGCCGAAGCGCTGTTTGGCAAGCTCCACGTCCAGGCCGATCAGCCCAAAGATCTTTTCCTGCAAGGCCCGATCATGGATACGGATGCTGCCCCCGGCCACCTCATAGCCGTTGCAGGCCAGGTCGTACTGCTGTCCGCGCACCCTGGCGGGTTCGCTGTCCAGGAGGGGAATGTCCTCGTGCATGGGCGACGTGAAGAGGTGATGGCTTGGATCCCAGCGGCTTTCGTCGGCGTTCCACTCAAAGAGCGGGAAGTCAACCACCCAGCAAAAAGCGATCTTTTTGGGATCGGCCAGGTTCAGGCGCTGCCCGAACTCGCGGCGCATCGTATCCAGGGTGGCGGCCACGATCTGCGGGGTATCGGAAGAGATCAGCACCAGATCGCCGGGTTCCGCGCCCAGGCGATCCATGAGGGTCGCCAGTTGTTCTACGGTGAAGAACTTTGCCAGCGGCGAACGCACCTGCCCATCGGCTCCCGGTTCCAGCGCCATCCAGCCGAGTCCCTTGGCCCCGGCGCTGCGGGCCAGGTCTTCCAGTTCGGTCATTTGCTTGCGGCTGTAGGTACCGCAGCCAGGGATACGCATGGCGCGTGCCCACTTGCCTGCCGCCACGTTCTCCACGAAGACCTGGAAGCCGCTTTTAGCCACGATGTCGCTGATGTCTACCATCTCCAGGCCGTAGCGCAGATCGGGTTTATCTGTGCCGTAGCGTTCCAGCGCTTCTTTGTGGGTCAGGCGTAGAAAGGGTTTGGTGATCAATTCGCGGTCAGACACTTGCTCTACCAGGGCCGTCATCAGCCCCTCGATAAGCTGCATCACATCCTCGCGCTCGACAAAGCTCATCTCCAGGTCAAGCTGCGTGAATTCCGGCTGCCTGTCGCCGCGCTGGTCTTCATCGCGAAAGCAGCGCGCGATCTGGAAATAGCGCTCATAGCCTGCCACCATGAGCAGTTGTTTAAGCTGCTGGGGACTCTGCGGCAGCGCGTAAAACTTGCCTGCGTGTACGCGGCTGGGAACCAGGTAGTCCCGCGCGCCTTCCGGCGTCGTCTTGAACAGGATCGGCGTCTCGATCTCGACAAAGCCGCGCTCGTACAGGTAATCGCGGATGAATTTCGTGACGCGGGCGCGCAGAACGATATTGCTGCGCATCCGCTCCCGGCGCAGATCGAGGTAGCGATACTTCAGGCGAACGGCCTCGTCCACCTTGCCCTCGCTGCTGATCTCGAAGGGCGTGGTGCGCGCCGCGTTGAGGACTTTGAGGAACGTCACCTCGATCTCGATCTCGCCAGTAGGCAGGTTCGGATTGACCATCCCCTGCGGACGCGCTCGCACGATGCCCTTGAGCTGGATCACGTATTCGCGGCCCACTTCCAGCGCGGCGGCGTGGGCTTCGGGCGCATTCTGCACGTTGATCGTGGCCTGGGTGATTCCCCAGCGGTCACGCAAATCAATGAAAATAAGGCCGCCCTGGTCGCGGCGGCGGTTAACCCACCCGGCCAGGGTCACTTCCTGGCCCACGTTGGCGCTGCGGAGTTCGCCACAATTGTGCGTTTTAAGCATGGAATCCTCAATTAAACTGAATGAACGTGCCTGACCCCGATGGTCTGTCGTTTAGCCAACTTGGGAGATTACCATGCGGCGCGCGGGAAAGCAACGCGCAATCGGCCAAACACGCTCAAATCCTTCGGGCGGGGAGTCGCGATCTCGCACGTCATTTACTGGGACGGTAAACTTACACTCATGAACGTAGCGAGCCGTGGCATGATGATCGCTCGATCGGAGGTTCCTAGACCTATGGCAGTGACTTATGCGGAACGCGCCAAATGGCAGCAAATAGCCAAAGCGTTTCTGGATCGCACGGGGATCGTCCTGACAGCGATGGAAGCGGAAAATATCGAGATCGCCGATCTGGGCCTGAGCGAATTTGAGCAGACCGGCCTTGCCCTCGTGGTCTACATCAACACCGAGCGCGTCTGCGCCAAGGAATTGATTCTCCTGCCACACCAGACCTGCCCGGAACATCTGCATCCGCCGGTAAACGGCCAGCCCGGCAAAGAGGAGACCTTCCGCTGCCGCTGGGGCGAGGTCTACCTGTACGTAAGCGGCGAAGCAACGCCAAATCCCAAAGCGAAGCCGCCCAAAGGCCGTGAACACGCCTATACAGTCTGGCACGAGATCGTTCTGAAGCCGGGCGAACAATATACAATCATGCCCGAAACCTGGCACTGGTTCCAGGCAGGGCCGCAAGGCGCGGTGGTTTCGGAATTCAGCACCCGCAGCACCGACGAGAACGATATTTTTACGGACAAAGACATCCAGCGTGCGCCGACTTTTGTCCGTTAGATGGATACCACAGAGGATAGACCAACCGCCATGAGCATCACGCCACGCATGAATCGCCTCTTTGCCAGCGATGGCAAGTGCTTCGACGTTGCCATTGATCACGGCTTTTTCGGAGAACGATCCTTCCTGAACGGGATCGAGGATATGGCTGAGGTCATTCGCACGCTCGTCGCCGCCAATCCCGACGCCATTCAGCTTAGCCCTGGACAGGCTCGGATGTTACAGAACATCCCAGGCAAGCAGAAACCCGCACTTGTCCTGCGTACCGACACGGCCAACGTCTACGGGACGCAGCTTCCCGCCCATCTATTCAGCCAGTTGATCGCCGATCCGCTGGGGCAGGCGCTGCGCCTGGATGCGACCTGTGTGGTCGTGAACCTGCTCAATTTGCCCGACCAGCCGGGGATTTACCATCAATGCGTGGCGAATATCTGTATGCTCAAACCGCAGTGCGAACGCTATGGGATGCCCCTCATGGTCGAGCCGCTGGTCATGCAGGCCAACTCAAAAGCAGGCGGTTATAGGGTGGACGGCAACCTGGACAAGATTCTGCCGCTCGTCCGACAGGCCGTGGAACTCGGCGCGGACATCATCAAGGCTGATCCAAGCGATGACGTAAGCCAGTACCATGAGGTCGTGCGTATCGCGGGCGACATCCCGGTTCTGGTTCGCGGCGGCGGCAAGGCTCCCGAAGCAGAGATCCTCAAGCGCACCTACGACCTGATGCAGCAGGGGGCCAGGGGAATCGTCTACGGGCGCAACGTAATCCAGCATCCCGATCCAGAAGGGATCACGCGCGCCTTTATGGCCGTGGTTCACGAGGGCGCGACGCCTGAGTCAGCCCTGCGTTTCGTAGCCCACGCGGCCTGAGGGTTGCCCATGAAGGCACGTAATGAGATTCGCTTCGGCATCATCGGACTGGGCCTGATGGGCCGTGAATTCGCCAGCGCTGCCGCCCGTTGGGCGCATTTGCTCAACCTGGATTTTGTGCCGCGCATCGTGGCTATCTGCGACACCAACCCTGGCGCGTTTGACTGGTACGAGTCCAATTTCGACTCCATCCGTCTCAAGACGACAAATTATCACGACCTCCTGAGCAGCGCGGAGGTGGACGCGATCTACTGCGCCGTACCCCACAATTTACACCAGCAGTTGTACATTGACATCATCCGCGCCGGGAAACATCTGCTCGGCGAAAAGCCCTTCGGGATCGACTTGCAGGCCAATCAGGCAATACTGGCAGCTATCGCCGAACATCGCGACGTGGTCGTGGCCTGTTCGTCGGAATTTCCGTTCTTCCCCGCCGCCCAAAAAGTGATGCGTTACATCCAGGAGAACCGTTTCGGCACGATCCTGGAGGCATGGTCGGGACTGCTGCACAGCAGCGATCTCGACCCCAATAAGAAGATCAACTGGAAGCGGATGGTCGAGATCAATGGCGAGTACGGCTGCATGGGCGATCTGGGACTACACGCTCTGCACCTGCCGCTGCGGGCAGGCTGGCTGCCGGACAGCGTCCATGCGACCCTGAGCAAGATCGTCACGCAGCGACCCGATTCCAGCGGCGCGCTGGTTCCTTGCCAAACGTGGGACAATGCGACCCTGTGCTGTGACGTGAGATCGGGCGAGCAGCACTTCCCGCTTTACGTGCAGACTTACCGCATCGCACCCGGCGAAAGCAACACGTGGTATATCCGCATCCTTGGCACACGCTTCAGTGTCGAGTATTCGACGAAGTATCCGAAGACGCTGCGCACGATGGAATATGCGCCCGGCGGCGAACAGGCCTGGAAGTCCATTGACGTTGGCTATGAGAGCGTTTACCCGGCCATCACTGGTAGTATCTTTGAATTCGGCTTCCCCGACGCGATCCTGCAAATGTGGGCAGCTTTTTGCGATGAGCTGACCCACGGGCGCTCCGGCATGGCACAGCCATTTTACTGTGCCACGCCCCAGGAAACCGGCGCGCATCATCGCATCCTGACCGCAGCGCTCGAATCGGGCAAACACAACATGGTTGTGGTCGTGCAGTAAGGCCGCATCGAAAATCAGTTAGGGGATAGATCGGCAGCATGGGAACATGTCGGCAAATGCTTCCATAGACATTGACGCCAGTCACGTTGACATCATCGTGAGCGGGCATATTTGCCTGGACTTGATCCCGCAAATGGAGCACGTCACACCGCAGGCGCTTGCCACGCCCGGCCTGCTGCTCGAAGTGGGACAGCTTGACAGCGCAACGGGCGGGACGGTTGCCAATACGGGGCTGGCCCTGTACCGACTGGGTGTCAAAGTGGGACTCATGGCAAGCGTAGGCGATGACCTGATCGGCGAGGCCATCGTCCAGAATCTCAGCCAAATTGACCCGGAACTGGTTCGTTGTATCGGCGTCCTGCCGGGCCGCCAGAGTTCGTACAGCCTTGTCCTCTCGCCACAGCGCGCTGACCGCACTTTTTTGCATTGCACGGGAACAAACAGCACTTTCGACGAAACCAGCGTGGATTACAGTCTTCTCAAACGGGCCAGGATTTTCCACCTGGGCTATCCGCCCTTGTTGCCGCGACTGATCGAAGCGGACGGCGAACGGTTGCAGCGGCTGTTCAGCCTTGCCAAAGCCACAGGCATTACCACCTCGATGGATATGGCAATGCCCGACCCGAACGGCCCCAGCGGTGGGGCAAATTGGCCTGCTATCCTCAACAAAATTCTGCCAGAGGTGGATGTTTTCTTGCCAAGCATCGAAGAAATCCTGTTTATGATTCGACGGCCAGACTATAATGCATGGCAGGGTGACATCCTGGGCCATCTCAGTGCGGAGTATCTCTTTGACCTGGCCGGGGAACTGATCCAGATGGGGACGGCCCTTGCTGGCTTCAAATTGGGCGAACTGGGACTGTATCTGCGCGGCGCAAGCGCAGAACGCATCCAGCGCCTGAAGACTTTGGCGTTGGATGCAGGCGCCTGGGCAAACATGGCATACTGGCAGCCCGCCTTCCAGGTTGAAGTGGCAGGCACCACCGGGGCCGGAGATGCGGCTTACGCCGGGTTCCTGTGCGCACTACTGAACGGCGCGAC
>DATGFK010000730.1:0-4333 GCA_035309185.1 Aggregatilineales bacterium | reverse complement strand
CACCCGCTGTTGCGCGCAGCCAGACACAGGTTCCCTGGGCGCCGCCACCTATGCGGAGCATCGAGGATACCGGCCTCAACCTGATCACCATTGCCGATCTCGCCTTGAAAGTGATGTATTTCGGCGGAATCATGACCGGTTCGAGGGTCGCCGACATTATCAAATTGCCTTACACGGGCGTCGTAGACCAGGTCATGGAGTTCCTCAAACGCGAGAAGTTTATTGAGGTCAAGGGCCAGGGTGGCCTGGGCGAAGCAGCCTTCCAGTTCATTATCTCGGCCAAGGGCGTCGAAAAGGCCAAAGAGATCCTGGAACGCGGCCAGTATGCAGGCCCGGCTCCTGTCACGCTGGAACAGTATATCGAGGCGATGAAAGCGCAGAATCGCAACCGGATCACCGCGACGCCTGAAGTGATGAAGAAAGCGCTCGGCCACCTGGTCATTTCCGAGACCATGTACGGCAAAGTTGGCCCCGCCGTGAATTCCGGCAAATCTATCTTCCTGTACGGCCCGCCCGGAAATGGCAAGACCACAATCTCGGAAGCCGTCGGGCGTGTCGTCCTTGGCTCGGACATCTGGATTCCCTATTGCTTCGATGTGGATGGTCAGGTTATCCGAGTCTTCGACAACGTCAATCATGACGTTCTCGAAGCTGCCGAGTCCGAATCGTCGCAGCGTGCGACCCAAACCGGCGTCAAACGCGACCCTCGTTGGATCAAGATTCGCCGACCCTGCATCATTGTCGGCGGCGAACTAACCCTAGCCGGACTTGACCTGATCTATGACCCGATCAATAAATATTATGAGGCGCCCTACCAGGTCAAGGCCAATGGTGGCATGTTCCTGATTGACGACTTTGGCCGCCAACAGGTGCGCCCCCGCGACTTGCTCAATCGCTGGATCGTGCCGCTGGAAAAAGGCGTAGACTTCCTGACCCTTGCCACCGGGCGTAAGATCGAGATGCCGTTTAACGTGCTGATCGTCTTTTCGACCAACCTCGATCCGGCTGACCTTGTGGACGAGGCGTTCTTGCGCCGTATCCGTCACAAGATCGAAGTAGGCGACCCATCACCGGCAGAGTTCCGCGAGATTTTCAAGCGGGCTTGTGAAAGCAAGCGCGTTCCGTATGACGAGCAGGCATTAGTTTACCTGATGCAGGAGTGGTACCAGAAGCGCGAGCGCAAACTGCGCTCCGTCCATCCGCGTGACATCCTGGATCAACTGCTGGACATCGCACGCTACCTGAACCGTCCGCCGCAATTGACCAAAGATCTCATTGATCGGGCTTGCGAAGCTTATTTCGTACAACTTGGCTGATGGCAGCAAGGTGCGTGCTGGAGCCAACAGGCAGACTGATCGAGCGCACTAAGACTATAGAACCAAAAGGATGTAGACATGGCTGGGCCATCGAAATCTGACATTTTTGCCATGTACGTGAGTATGCGCCAATCCGGGCAGAATCCCGACGACGTGGTGAAATCCCTCACGGACGCTGCTTACCAGTTGAGCCGAGATGATCGCCATGCGCTGGGCAGGGCCGTGCAAGACTGGGAGGCCACGAACGGCGCAAATTATCCAGAAAGCGAGGCGCAGGAAGTAGCAGAATCTGAACCTTCTGCGCCCTCGCTTCCGAGGGTGACGGCGCCTAGCGAGCTACCGGCTGCGCTGGGGTCATCGGTTCAAAGCAATGTCGGCCCCAGCGCATTTGGGACCCGAATGCTCAGCCCGGAAGCATTGGCCTCCATCGCCGCGCCGACGATGACGCCGCCCCGGCTATGCCCGCATTGTGGCAAGAAAAATCCGCCCAAGGAAACATACTGCTATAGCTGCGGGCACGTCCTGCTCTCCAAGCGCGACACTACCCGCCAATTAGAGGCCAAGGCGCGCTGGGGCACGGCCTACTTTTCACCGGAGACACGGCTCAGCTTAAGCCTGCGCGGTGCGCCCCAGCCCATCGAAGTCAGGCTTTCGCGCGAATTTGTCATCGGCCGCAGCACTGCCGAAGGGTCACTGAAACCGGATATTGACCTGGCTCCTTATAAGGCCGAAGAACTGGGTGTGTCCAGGCTGCACGCAGCCATTCGCCCTGAAGACGAAACGATAGTCCTGGTAGATTTGCAGAGCAGCAATCGAACCTATATTAATGGACAGGCACTTTACCCGCATGAAGTGCGTGTATTGCGCAACGGCGACGAGATCAGGCTTGGCAAACTGATCATGAAGGTAACATTCAAATCATCGCGCTGAACAGGCGCAAAAAAGGCCCCTTCTCTCTCGGGAAGAAGGGGCCGGGGGACAAGATAAACAGCCTGTTCTGTCCTAGTAGCGGCGATAGCGGCGGTAACGTCCGTACATGTAGCGCCGGGCGCGACCATAATGGTAGCCATAAAAGCGGCGACCAAACGGGTGAAAGCTGAACAGCACAGCGATAACCAGAAGTCCAATAATCAACCAGCCAAGCATTGTGATACCCCTTCTTCCTGAAATTTTCACGAAGTAGAACAAGTGTACCACAATACCTCTTGCCGGTAAAATGGGCTTTTGGTCGGATTCCCGATCTGTGTCAGGTTAGAGTCATAGCCAGGCTTTGCCCCACCGGACTAAGTTGGCTTTGGGTGCGCCGCTCGGCTTCGAGCGCCAGGAGGCGCCGCTTCCATTCCACACCCCACCGGTAACCCGCCATTGTGCCATCCTGGCGAATAGCGCGGTGACATGGAACGGCCACCGCAATCAGATTGGATGCGCAGGCACTGGCGACGGCCCTCACGGCACCTGGATGCCCGACCCTACGGGCAAGCTCAGAGTAAGTGATGGTTTCGCCCGGTTCGACGTTCTGAAGTTCGGCCCAGACCTCCCGCTGAAACGTGGTTCCCTGGAGGATGTCCAGGGGCGGGCAGAAGTCGGCGCCCGTTCGCGCGTCCAGGTAAGCTACGAGTTGGTCGGCATAAGACTGTAACTCGGCGGGGTTTTCTTCCAGTTCGGCGTTAGGAAAATCACGACTGAACTCTGCGACTTCTTCTGCTAATTGCGCGCCGGACGGGTTCGCGCCGCACAGGCGGAGGGACGACAGGCCGCGTTTTGTGGCTGCCAGCATGACGATGCCAATCTGCGTCCCAAAGAAACCAAAATCGAGGTGTACGCCCGCCCCTCTCCGCCGGATTTCGCCCGGTGTGAAGCCTGAACGCACGACCACCGCGTCGTGCAAGCGACCCGGACTGGCAAAGCCCGCTCGAACGGAAGCTGTGAGTACGTCGTTTCCGGCGAGGAGTAACTGGCGGGCGCAATCCCACTGGCAATCGCGGAAATAGCGGGCCGGGCTGGTCAGGTATTTTTCCCGGAAGCGGCGCTCAATTTGACGACGGCTCCAGGGCGCGATTTCAGTCAGGTGCTCGATGTCCAGCCGTTCAAGTCCGGAGTCAGCCTGCCTGCGGATTTCAACCGCCAGGTTATCCAGTATTCGATCATCTGCATTTATCATGTGTGACATCTGGCCTTGCTTCCCTATTGGGCGCTCATCTGCGCAAACTGTTCCATACCCCAGACTCACTCGGAGCGTCCGCTCCTGGTAATCATTTCAGGATAATCGCAACCGACACTGGAAACCACCCGCTGCGCGACACAATCAAATTCCATAGCAAGCACAATGGTTACTTATTGATGCTGTCATGACGGAAAATCGTACACGGTCATGAGGGCGACTGAGGAGCGAGCAAGCATCCTCTCGCTCGCTCCCACTTAACCATAGAAATTGTCGGTCACGCTGCCGCATCGAAGACCAGCGGCGCGTGCTTGAGCGCTGAAATCACGGCCAGGCTTTGATCCTCCTTCCGTCCAAGCTGTGTCGAATCGCCTGCGTTCAGGATGACATCTTTGCCACCGTATGTTACCCACGCCTGGCCCGCGACAATCCGAATCTCCCGAATTGAACGGGGCAGACGGCAAACTTCGCCCGCTGCCAACCGAAATTGGAAGGCCCTGTTCCCTGTGTTTTTCATCCGGTTGCGCTCCCCAATTCCCTTTGTGGTTATGACGCCCATATCTGTTATTTCCCCTCTCGTGTGAACATTCTCACTGTATCACGAGATCGGGGGCGCAAACCACCCGCTGAGCGACATGGCGACATGGTGGGGCGCTATCGGCGCCTGGAAAATCTGCTACACTGAAGTACCGGTGATTCATTACTGAATGGATCGAGCGAATCATCTGATTTCGGAGACTCTCCACTATGCTACTCCTCGGCGAACTGAGATTGCAGGCGACACGCGAAAGCTTGCTGCCAGTTACGTATTTCATCCACAGCATTGCATCCAGCAAGCAATTGGTCAGCTCTAGCC
>DATGFK010000729.1:0-3285 GCA_035309185.1 Aggregatilineales bacterium | reverse complement strand
GGGTGCTGGTGCTGTCACCCACCCGCGAACTGGCCGCCCAGATCGGCGATAGCTTCGATACCTACGGGCGCTACACGTCCGTGCGCCAGGTCACGATCTTCGGCGGAGTCAGCCAGGTGCCACAGGTGGAACGCCTGCGGCGCGGTGCGGAAGTGCTGGTGGCGACTCCGGGCCGCCTGCTCGACCTGATGAACCAGGGCCACGTCAGACTGGATCGGCTTGAAATCCTGGTATTGGACGAAGCCGACCGGATGCTCGACATGGGCTTTATCCACGACGTGCGGAAAATCATCTCCAAAGTGCCCACGCAGCGTCAGACCCTGCTGTTCTCCGCGACGATGCCTGACGCCATTCGCGAACTGGCCGACAGCATCTTGCGCAATCCGGTGCAGGTTGCCGTCACGCCGGTGGCTTCCACCGTCGAAACGATTCGCCAGTCAGTCTTTTTCGTAGAAAAAGGCGACAAACCCGCGCTGCTCGAACATCTGCTGCGCGACAGCGCCATTCGGCGCGTCCTGGTTTTCACGCGCACCAAGCATGGCGCGAATAAGGTGGTCAGGCAGTTGGCGCGTTCGTCCGTCCGTGCCGAGGCCATCCACGGCAACAAATCGCAATCGGCGCGTGTGCAGGCCCTTGAGAACTTCAGGGCGGGCAGAACCCGCGTCTTGGTGGCAACCGACATCGCCGCGCGTGGCCTGGACATTGACGAGATCTCGCACGTCATCAACTACGATCTGCCCAATGAGCCGGACAGCTACGTCCACCGCATCGGACGCACCGGACGGGCGGGCGCGTCGGGAACCGCCTATTCGTTCTGTGATGCGGACGAGCGTCCGTTTCTGCGCGACATCGAGCGCCTGATCCGGATGAACATCCCGCGCGCCGCCAACTATCCCTATGCCTCGCCGGTGGGCCTGCCGCCGACTACGGATCTGGCCGCACGCGGCGGAAGCCCGAATGCCAGAAACAATGGATATGGCAATCGTGGGCCAGCTCGCCCGCAAAACCGCCCCGGATCGCAGGGCCAACGACGCCGTCGCCCGTCACAGCGTTCCAACTCAACGCGGGAAGTCGCGAAGATGAACTAGCGGAAACACGTTTCTGGTAGACTTCAGCCCAAAAGGGTCGCCCCTACATCGCGCGATTTTGTAGGGGAGGCCCTGTGTAGCCTCCCGCTCAGACTCGCATCAAGTCAGAATTAATCCCCCGATGGATTCTCAGTGTCCTACGCCAAGGACACTCTGATCTCGACCCACGCCTGCTCCCATGAGTGTTTCGTATAGTGGCCGGTCTGTGATGTCCGCTTAAACCACCTCGCCGCCACCTGACTCGCGCCAGACTGTACGATCTCCCCGCCAGCCCCTACAATGCCTCGCGTTATACCATCCACTAGGGGAGACGTCCAGGCTATGGCGAATACCCACGACGCGAGTCGCCCACGCCGCAAGAATTACGCTTATGCGCCCACCTACAACGTCAGCGATTGGCGGTTGCCGATCTACGACGCAGAACACGTGCGGTTGGCTGTCCAAGCTGTCGGGCCACATCCGCCGCACGGCAACCCACCCGACATCCCCGCCGAGGCCATGCCCGAAGTCCGCAGTCGGATTGCCGCAGCATTGCGCAAGCACATCAGCGATCCTGCCGAACGCGACGCGCTGATTCATCAGCTATTCGGGCACAGTGAGGGAGCGTCGGCAAAAGGGGACATTTGCGCCGTCAAATCCCTCCCCGACGGCCGCATCGGCGGCTACCTGGTCGTGTTCGGATCGTCTCAGCAGCGCGATTTGCAGGGTGAATACTTCACCCCGCAAACGGATTTCGCCCTGGATTGGTCGGACAAACGGCCCGTCCTCTACCATCACGGCCTGGACGCCAAGGCTGCCACGGCGCTTGTCGGCACGCTGGATACGCTCCACGCGGACGATGTCGGGCTGTGGGCCGAGGCCCAGCTCAACAAGCGCAGCGCCTTCGTCAAGAAGATCGAGGAGTTGATCGCTGCCGGGGCGCTGTCGTGGAGTTCAGGCAGCCTGGGCCACCTGGTTCGCAAGGAGCGCGACGGGCGGATCACGCGCTGGCCGTTGATCGAGGGCAGCCTGACGCCCACCCCTGCCGAGCCACGACTCACGCATGTCACCCACCTGACCCCGGCCAAAGCCATTGAAGCCGCCTATAAGAGCCTGGGCCTCTCCACCGATTTCCTCCTGGATGAGCCTGACACGCCTTTATCCCCCGGCCCGTTTCCTCCCGTTCACGTGGGGAAATGGGGAGCCAAATCGGGGTCGCCTATGGATTCCCCCTCTCCTGCACTTTGGGAGAGGGAGACAGGGGGTGAGGTCAATCCGGTGCCCCAATCCTTAGTTCATCTCAACCGTTCCGAAGCAAATGAGGACATCCCTATGACAGACGGCGCAACCATTCCATCCACCGGCTTAGCCAGCCCGGCCATTGATCCGGGCGCAATCCAGGCAGCAGTCAGCGCGGCGCTGGCCGAAGCCTTCTCCAACTCGCCGCGCTCAACGGGGGAAGGGACAGTGCTAAGAGCTTCCAAAACCCTGC
The DNA here is from genome assembly GCA_035309185.1 of Aggregatilineales bacterium. Classification (GTDB taxonomy): domain Bacteria; phylum Chloroflexota; class Anaerolineae; order Aggregatilineales; family UBA2796; genus DATGFK01. The sequence continues at coordinate 726 of DATGFK010000729.1, read as the reverse complement.
CATCGCCGCAATCCGCGCATTCGCCGCACGTGACCGTGATCGTGGACGGCAAGTCGCCGCGCATCTCAATGATGAAAGATCAGCGCTTCGAGGATTGGACGGCGGCGGACATGGCCTTCTTCCACACCATGATGTCCGATCTGAACGCTCGCCAGCCGCTTGGCTCCAAGAGCGTGAACCGCATTGCACAGCGCTTCCTGTCCGAAGTTCATGCTGACCCTGATCACAGGTTCGAGCGCGAGATGGCCCACAAGGCGCACCGCGAGATCGCCGCCAAGCGCCTGTCCGAAGCCGAAGCCGAGTTGATCCTGGCCGTGCTGCCTTATAAGAGCGTCGAGGCGGTGTGGGCCAACGATTATCAGGCCATCAAAGCCAACGAACTCGACACGACCACGCAGGCGGGCTACGGCCAGGAATACGTGCCGTCCATCTGGCGCGACACGATCTGGGCGCGTATCCGTATCGCCAACGCCGTCGCGCAGAACATGGTCGCCGTCAATATGCCTACCAACCCGTTTTACATCGCGCTGGAACAGGCCGATCCGACGATCTACTACGTGGGCGAAACCACCGACGCCGCCTCATTGGTCTACAATGCCTCCAACGCCATCTCATTGAGCAAGATCGCGTCGGCAAAGGCCACGCTGACGGCGAAGAAACTGGCCGGGCGCGTCGGCTTCTCGATGGAACTGTCCGAGGACGCCTTACCGTTCCTCGTCCCGCAGT
>DATGFK010000728.1:0-4308 GCA_035309185.1 Aggregatilineales bacterium | reverse complement strand
TTTTGCCTACTTCTATTCCGAGCCACAGCGCGGAGATGTGGTCATCGTCCATAACCCCAGGCAAGAATGCCGCACTGCTGCACCGGACGATCCCAACTGCGAAGACCTCATTAAACGGGTTATCGCGCTGCCAGGTGAATACGTGCAAATCAAAGAAGGCCGAGTCTATATTAACAACGGTCATGACCCAATCCAGGAACCCTACATCAAGGATTTCTGTCAGGGCTGTGATGGTAGCTGGATCCTAGACTCCCAGCATTACTTTATCCTGGGCGATAACCGGAACAACAGTTGGGACAGCCACGCTTTTGGGCCTATCCCTCGCGATCTGATCGTCGGGCAGGCCTGGATACGCTACTGGCCTTTGCAGGATGAGGGTCTGATTCCCCACCCGACGTATGACGATCCAGCGCCAGCGCCGACACCGGTGGGTACGTCGGAGTCAGTTCCGGCTCAATGATAGGCTCAATAACCAGCGACGCCAGGGACTGCCCGTGTCAGTGCAGCCCATTGTAGACAGCCGTGATGAGCGTACCGTCGTCGCTATCCAGCGACCAGATCACTGTGCCGCCCAGTTTCTTTTGCTTGATGTAAGCCATCTTGTCGGCTATGACCTGCGGGTCGTCGTAATTCCAGAAGGTCGTGCCATCGTAAAGCCAGAAGGCGTGGGTCTTCGGGTCGCGGTAGGACGGGAAGTTCAGGGCCTGCAACTTTTTGGCATCCTCGATCCCGGCATCCCAGGTACCCGGCGCAGGCTGCATGGCGGGGTCGCTCTGATACAGCCCATGATTTTTGTTAGGGACACCCGTCCAGCCTCGCCCGTAGAAGGGAATTTCCATGAGCATCTTTCCAGGAGGCACACCTGCGGCCAGGTAAGCATTGATAGTGCTGTCCACGCTGATGTTATTGGGCGGTGCGGAAGGATCTTCCGGCGACGAATACAGCGGAGCCTGGAAATTCGTTGGGCCGGTAGCGTCCCAGCCACCGTGTATGTCTACCGTCATAACGTTCAGCCAATCCACGTACTGTTGAACCTTGCCCAATTCAATCTTGCTGTATTTATCGGGGCCAGCGGGCGTCGCAATTGTGAGTAAATAGTGCTTGCCCATTTGCTGACCATACGCATCCAGTTGTTTGCGGAACTCGGCAACGAGAGCTGTGTAGTTCTGTGTATCTTCCGGGCGATACACGTTGGGTGGTAGATTGCGTGACGGGTCACCCGGAAAACCTGGCGCTGCCGGGTACTCCCAGTCAATGTCAATCCCGTCGAAGACACCGGCAGCTTTGCCATTGTTATTTCCCGGTGGTGGGGTACTGCCTGGGACGTGCGCCCAGATAGGCAGGTTGCCTTTGATGAAGAGGTCAATACAGGAAGCCACAAAGGCTTCGCGCTTGTCTGGCATTGCGGCATCCGAGAATCGCCCTGACCAGGTAAAGCCTCCGATAGACAGCAGCACCTTCAGGTCTGGATACATCGCCTTCAACTCTTTGATCTGGTTGAAGTGCCCTTTCAACTTCTGGCTGGGATCGTCGGGCAGGCCGTTGACGCTCTGGTCGGCACTGTAGCCGACTTCGTAGTCTGCCGATGAATCTCCCCATCCCAAACGGGTTTCCTCGTAGCACTGCGAATCGGTGCTGACGTTAGCGAAGGCATAGTTGATATGCGTCAGTTTAGGGGCCGCGCCCGTGGTGATCACCTGCTTAAAGCGGTACTGGCGGGCGTACATGCCCCACTGCGGAAAGTACCCTACAATTTTGAACTGCGAAGCGCCGCCGTCCGCTGCGCCGGTAGGCACTGGGGTCTGACTATTGACCGCTTCTGGCAGCACAAAGATCGCCAGAAGCGCCAGCGACACGGCGATTAGGATAGTCCTAAAAAGGTGGGTCTGTTTCATCACGACTCTACTCACTCTTGATCCTGACGTAACGTGATAGGTTAAAATCCGACTGTATCAAAGTGGGTTTGATTGTACAACGTCAGGGCGGGAAAGTAACATGAGCAAGAAAAGACAAAACAACGCGGCGTATGACGAGAAAAAGCAGAGCGAATACGAGCGTGTCGCCCGGCTTCAGTACGGCCCAGACATCGTCAACGAGTCGGTAAAACGTTGGAACGCATACTCAAAGACACAGCAGGAGTCGATTCTCAGCGAAGCAGGGCAGATCTACACTGACCTTGTCAAAGCGCTTGAAGCGGGTGTTCCAGTCCAGGATTCCGAAGTCCAGGAGAATCTGCGTCGCTGGCACGAGAATCTACAGCGTTTCTATGAGCCGACGCTTGAAATTTTGCGTGGTCTGGGTGAACTTTACAAGACCGAACCCGGCTTCATCGCCTACTTCAAGAAACTCCACCCATCTTTGCCACAATATCTAGCGGAAGGGATCGCACAGTACGTGGATGACCTGGAAACCGCCGAAATTGAGCAATTGCTTGCCGAGGATGAAATCGCCAGTCGGCGGCTGAGGCTCTCGGCAGAAGACTAAACCCAAGCGCCTGGGCAGTTCCGGCCCCAGGTGACTATTGACCCTGTCCTGACGCACGGCTATAATGACCCATCACCTGGAGAGGTCGCATAGTGGCCTAGTGCGTCCGCTTGGAAAGCGGATATGGGGTAACACCCATCGTGGGTTCGAATCCCACCCTCTCCGCACCTATAGCCATTAATTTCACTTCGAGGGCGTCCCGTTGGTAGGAGCATACATTCGGCTTACGGTTCAGCTTTTAGGTTGCGCTGCTAATTGGACTTACTTGGTACTATTGAATGGTCTGCATTCTCCTATAATCTGCTGTAAGTACCAATAAATCTCATTAAAATCCTGGGAGGATGACACCTATGGCAAAGAAAAATAGTTCTCACGATCAGAGGCCTGGACGCAACGGACACGCTGGCACAAATGGCAGCCATCCTGGCAAAGAGCACGCTCAATCCGAACAGGATCAGGTGCTGCTAAAGCGCGGCCTGGCCCAGATGCTCAAGGGCGGCGTGATCATGGATGTGGTTACTCCGGAACAGGCGCAGATTGCTGAGGAAGCCGGTGCGTGTTCGGTGATGGCCCTGGAACGTGTTCCTGCCGACATCCGGGCGCAGGGCGGAGTCGCCCGCATGAGCGATCCCGGCATGGTCGAGCGGATCATGAAGGCGGTCAGCATTCCGGTCATGGCGAAATGCCGCATCGGTCACCTTGTTGAGGCGCAAATCCTGGAAGCTATCGGCATTGACTACATTGACGAGAGCGAAGTCCTGACACCAGCCGACGAGGAAAATCACGTCAATAAACACAAATTTAAGGTTCCGTTCGTCTGCGGCTGCCGTGACCTGGGCGAGGCGCTACGTCGCATCAGCGAAGGCGCAGCCATGATCCGCACCAAAGGCGAAGCGGGCACAGGCGATGTGGTCGAAGCCGTGCGCCACGCCCGAAGTGTCCAGCGTGAAATCCGCCGTTTGACTTCTATGGAAGAGGACGAATTGTTCAGCTATGCCAAAAACATCCAGGCTCCCTATGACCTGGTAATAGAGGTTGCGCACAATGGTCGGCTGCCGGTTGTCAACTTCGCGGCTGGTGGTGTGGCAACGCCCGCCGATGCGGCGTTAATGATGCAGCTTGGCATGGACGGTGTCTTCGTGGGCAGCGGCATCTTCAAGAGCGGCGACCCGGCACGGCGCGCCAAAGCCATTGTGGAAGCTGTCACGCACTACAACGATCCGAAACTTCTGGCGGAGATCAGTCGCGATCTGGGCGAACCGATGGTAGGGATCAATACGAGCGCTATGCCCAAAGACGAGCGACTCGCCGTACGCGGTTGGTAATGGGCAAGCGGGCGATGACCAAGCGGCCTACGCGAATCGGTGTCCTGGCGCTCCAGGGTGATTTTGCCGAACATGTACAGATGCTACGCGCTATCGGCGTGGAAGCTGTCGAGGTGCGCAAGCCTGAACACCTTGACAGCTTGGATGGGCTGATCATTCCCGGCGGCGAAAGTACGACCTTCGGCAAACTTGCCCTTTCGTCCGGCCTCAAAGAGCCGCTCCGGAAGTATGCTGCCTCGCATCCGACGTGGGGAACCTGCGCCGGGGCAATTTTCCTGGCTAACCACATTGAAGGTGAGCCACCCCATCTGGGCCTGATGGACATTTCAATCCGGCGCAACGCTTTTGGGCGTCAAATTGACAGCTTCACCCAGCCGTTGAAGATAAAAGGGATCAATGGCGGTCCTTATCGCGCCGTATTTATCCGCGCTCCCATTATCACCGGCGCTGGGTCAAAAGCTGAAGTCCTCTCCACACTTGATGATGGAACCATTGTTGC
>DATGFK010000727.1:0-5257 GCA_035309185.1 Aggregatilineales bacterium | reverse complement strand
CCCGGCGGCAGAGTCAGGGTCGGGGGAATGGTTGGCAGCGGCAATGTTGCTGTCAGCGTGGGCTGAATGGGGATTGGCGTGAGGGTAGCAGGCGGGCCGACCGTAAAGGTCGAAGTCACGACGACGATCATCGGCGTGCCTCCTCCTGGTGGCCCATTGGATTCCAGGCTGCCGACGAAGGCCAGCGCCCCCAGCGCCATACAGCCCACAAAAGCGACCAGCAAAAGCAGCGACCACCACGGCAAATACAATCCACTGCTGGCCCGATCTGGAGGCAAGCGTGGCGCGCGATCCTGCCGCACCTGGCGTTCGCGGCGGCGATCCGTGCGAGTGCGTGGGGGAGCGGCTTCCGGAAACGCGCCGGGCGGCACTGGCACTTGCGCCTGTGTACGTGGTTGCCTTTCCTGGCGAGACTGCTTACGCGCCGCTGGCTGAGGAGCCAGCGGTTGAGTCTCCTGGCGACGCGAGAGGGGCGGGCGCGTGTAGGCGGTTGGCGGCTCGTCGTCGGCAGCGATCGGACGCCGCGGCGCGGGTGGCATTCGCGGCGCGGCCTGTGCCTGTGAGGGTGGCGGCATAGGGCGGGTGGTGCCGTCGGTAGGCGTATTCTGGTTCTGATCGTCGCGAGATTCGTCGGTCATTTCGCTCATGGTAAATTCGGGATTCGTCTACTTTGATTGCATCCAGCGGATAAAATGCTCTGTAGGCCAGGTGTTGATCACGTTTTCCGGGCGCACCCAGGCACGCCGTGCGGTCATGATCCCGTAACGCAGCACGTCAAACTCGCCCGGAGCGTGAGAATCGGTATCAATGGAGAGCATGACGCCCATCTCGACAGCGCGCCGGGCGTGGGCATCGTCCAGGTCGAGCCGGTGAGGATTGGCATTGATCTCCAACACCGTTCCTGTTTCTTTCGCCGCCGCGAAGACCGCATCCATGTCCAGGTCAGCCCCCGGACGGTCAGGGATTAGCTGCCCGCGCGGGTGGCCGATGATGTCCACGTTCGGGTTGCGGATGGCGGTCAACAGCCTTTCGGTCACCTGGGCGCGATCCTGCCGCAGTCCGGAATGCAGCGACGCGACTACCACGTCCAGTTCGGCCAGAATCTCGTCAGGGTAGTCGAGCTGTCCATCGGTGCGAATTTCGAGTTCGACGCCCTGGAAGACGCGGAAACCCGGCCCCATCTCGGAATCCACCTGCCGAATCTCCTGGCGCTGCGCGCGCAGCCGTTCGACGGTGAGGCCGTTTGCCACGCCGAGGCTTTGCGAGTGGTCGGTGATCACAATGTGCAATAGCCCATGTGAACGGGCTGCCTCGGCCATTTCGCGCACGGAAAGCTTGCCGTCGCTCCAGTTGGTATGCATGTGCAGGTCACTGCGGATGTCGCCAATCTCGATCAGTCGGGGGATTTTCCCCGCAGCGGCGGCTTCGATCTCGCCGCGATCCTCGCGCATTTCAGGCGGGATGTATTGCAGATCAAGCGTTCGGTAAACTTCTTCTTCCGTCGCACATAGGATTTCCGAGCCGTCGGGCCGCGTAAAGGCCCACTCGTTCAGAGTTAAATCGCGTTCCTGCGCCAGCGCCCTAAGATGAATATTATGGGCCTGCCCCCCGGTGAAGTACACCAGCGCAGTGCCGTAGCGCTCCGGCGGCAGCACGCGCAGATCGCACAGACGCCCGTTGACGAGTTCGACGCTGGATTTCGTAGGGCCATGCGCGGCGACACGCCCCACCTGCTCGTCGGTGATAAAAGCCTGCATGATCGGCTCGGCATCCTGCGATGCGACCAGCAGATCAATGTCGCCAATGGTTGCTCGTCCCCGCCGAATGCTTCCGCCGACGTGTCCTTGCAAAGCGCCTGGCGCCGTCAGCAGATTGCGCAGCAGGCGCTCGGCAGCAACCAACGCAAGATCTATGCGAACGCGCTCAGTTGTCGCAGCCAGGCTGGCGATTCCCTCAAGGATTTTCTTGGCCGACTTCGGCCCGACTCCGGGTAGTCCGGCCAGCTTGTCGCCTTCGGCAGCCGCTTTGAGTTCATCTACCGTTTTGATGCCCAGTTCCTTGTAGAACAGCATGGCCTTCTTGGGACCGACTCCGTTGATGCGCAGGATTTCGACGAGACTGGGTGGAACCTCCTGCTGGAGTTCATCGTAGAACTTGAGATGGCCCGTATCAAGCATCTCCTGGATTTTCTCTTCGAGCGTCTTGCCGATGCCGTCGATCTCCTGTAATTTGCCTTCGGCAGCCACAGCACGGAGATCACGCGGCAGTTCGCGGATCGATTCGGCTGCGCGGCGATAGGCCATCACACGATGGATGATCTCGCCTTTGAGTTGGAGCATATCGGCAATCGTGTCAAAAATATCCGCGACTTGCTGATTGGTCAGCGCCTTATCGGGCGCATCACTGCTGACCGTACTCATCTGCCAAACCCTCCCAATGCAAAGGACAGCCCTAAAGTATAGCACAGCGCGGCTACAACGAAGTTCTGATCCTATTATCGTTCGTCTCCACGCGAAATCTGCGGTATATTCTTGGCGTTTCGTTTACAGCATAGAGAATCAACGAAAGCTGGCCCCTTATGAACTTTAGTACCGTACTCGGATTTGTTGCTCTTGTCGGCGTACTCATGCTGATTGGTGGAGTGGGTCTTGCCGTCAGTAACGCCGCCCAAGGCCACCAGGCGCGCCCTGGCATCCTTCTGGCCGTCGCTGGATTGGTAATCGCCGCGATATTCTTCCTCGCCAGTCTAGGAGTGGTGGAGATTGGCGCGACAGAGGTTGGTGTTGTCTTCCAGAGTATCGGCGGCGATCCTGCGACCAATCGCTTGTGGCCCGATCCCCTTCAACCAGGTGTCCACATCATCATGCCCGTGATCAATCAGGTATTCCCGTATTCGACCGAAATTGTCAACTACACGATGTCCAAAACAGCCAATGAAGGCGCAGTTTCGGGCGACGACAGTATTGCAGTACGCACGAGCGATGGTCAGCAGGTGTATATTGACGTAACAGTGCTGTATAAAATCGACGCGCTTAAGGTCAACATCGTTCACTTGAAATTCCGTGACCGCTATCAGGATGATTTCGTCAGACCGACCACTCGTTCTCTGGTGCGCGATGTGGTTTCCGGCTACGTGGTGAACGATCTGCTTGGCCCCAAACGCACCGAGATTGAAACTATACTGAATACCTCACTTGCCAAAACCTTTCAGGACAATGGTCTGACCTTGCAAGCGCTGCAACTACGCAATATCACGTTCAGCGATGAATTCATCAAGGCTGTTGAGTCGAAACAGGTCGCTCAGCAGCAGGCAGAACAGGCTATCCAGGAAGCTGACCGCGCCCGCACGCTTGCCAAAGGTAACGCGGACGCGGCTGTAACCGCTGCCCAGGGTGAAGCCGACGCCAACGTTGCGCGGGCACATGGCGATGCGCAGGCCATCGAACTCCGCGCCGATGCTGACGCGAAGGGACTCCAGGTCATTAACGAGCAATTGAAAGGCAATCCACAGCTCATCCAGTGGCGCTACATCGAGAAACTTGCAGGCGACGTGCGTTTGGTTCTTGTTCCAAGCAACAGTCCATTCCTGTTCAACATGCCCAACGGCACGGTTGACCTGGGCCCGTCCAGCACTTCGTCTAGCAACTCGTCTTTAAGCAATCCGTCTTCTGCGCCTACCTCCATCCCGTCGCCGACCCCTACCCCATCGCAATGAGGTAATCTCTCTACTGCTACTGAATATTTTGGGCCGACCCACGGGTCGGCCCCTGTTGAAACTTCGTGATAGACTGAGAATCTGAGCGGAGTGCTGGGCACATGAGACGATATTTACTGGTATTGCTTATATTAGCGGCTGCACTGCTGACCGCCTGCGGTGGACAGGCTACCCCGACTGCTGTTCCTACCCCACTGAACATGCCCAAGGCGGCACTTCTGACCAATTACGTCGCCAGCGACCCGGCGCTGGTACGCGGCACAGGCCGTCCACAGATGATCGAGTTTTTTGCATTCTGGTGCGATATATGCCAGGGAATGCGTCCCATGATCCACCAGTTACAAGACCAGTACGGCAGCCAGGTTGATTTTGTCTACCTGGATATAGACGCCGACAACACCAAGCAACTTCAGCACGATTTTGGTTTCAATGGCCTGCGCCCTACCATCATCTTTCTGAGCGCCGACGGCAACGAGGAAGGGCGACTGGTCGGCCAGCACGCTAAAGACGAGATCGCGCAGCAGCTTGATGGGCTGCTGACGGTAGGCTGAAGTTCGTTCTCAAGTGCCTCACCTGAATCCGATTTCACGCCGCGAGTTTTTGCGGCGTTCGTCGCTTTTGGCCGGAGGTGGGACGCTGCTTCCGCTAAGTCGGTTCATGGCTTCCCCGGCTGAATCAAGCGAACCCCTGGTTGAAGACGGCAAGCCGATGATCCTCGCCGGGCGTACGCTCCGTGCGACAGCCATCTATGCACAGCCCAGCGATGATGCACGGGCCATCGGTCAGCTAACCACCGACAGCGTGATCGAGATCGTGACCCATAGTCTCAGCGCCGCCTGGTATGGCCTACCCCTTGGCTTCGTGCCACGCGGCGCCGTCCAGCCGATATTGCCCTATGCCCGGCCTGAAATCCGCGACGAGATCGGGAATGGATTTTGGGCTGAGATTGTGGCGCCAGTCAGCGCGATCCGGGAGTGGTGCTATGCCCACGCGCCCGTCGTGACGCGCCTGGGCTTTGGCGCGGTGGTCTACGTCACGGATCGGCTCCTGACGGACGATGGTCAGTCCTGGTACGGCCTGTCACGTGCGCCCGGCTCGCCGCTCCTGGGTTGGGTTTCCGCCCTGCACGTGGCGGAATGGACTCCGCCTGCGCCATCGCACCCGCGCCCCGCACATCCCAATATCTTGATCTCGCTCTCGCAACAGAATTTATCAGTTCTCGACGGCGGTAAGGTTCTGGTAACTTTCCCGGTCTATGCTTCAGGCATGAGCCGCATCGAGACCAAGCCAGGTTATTTGCACGTGGTCGTCCCCGGTACAGCCCGTAGTCACGATCTCCCGCTTGGTGTTCCCTGGTTGATGGCAACGGATGGCGGCCAGCAAGTGCATGGCGCGTTCTGGCACAACGAATTTGGCCTGATCCCTGGCGAGGATGAAAAACGACTGAACGGTTCTGCAAGTGTGATAGAATTAACGACGTTTGAATCTCGCTGGCTGTACGGCTGGCTGCTGTGCGTCGGGGAACCCGTAGAGACTCGGATT
>DATGFK010000726.1:0-3470 GCA_035309185.1 Aggregatilineales bacterium | reverse complement strand
AAGAAATAGGCGCCCTTGTCTGTCGTCACCGTAAAGGGGGACGCTTCGGGGTTTTCGGTCTGCACCTTAATCATGGGGACGGCTGCCGCGCCTTGTCTGCTGATAGCGTAGGACATAAAGCCGCCAAAGATCAGGAGTACCACAACGGTGATGAGAAACAGCGTTCGCCTCAAAACAGGCCCCCTTTTATGCGCCTGCGCGCCGATCTCGCGCTGACTTCATTCTAAATTCCAGGAGAATACTTGACGCTAATTGTACTATTCAGCACAAGGGGGTGCAATAGTTTTTGTGTGGTGTAGAATTAGCTCAGGTGTACGCTGCCTGATCCTGCTATGATAAGGGACGTTCAATTTCAGGAAAACCGCCATGGCATTTATTCTGGCTGTTGATGATGAAGCCGATTTGCTGGGAACACTTTCCCGTGTCCTGGGCCATGAAGGATACGAGGTGGCGCTGGCGCAATCGGCGGAGGATGCCTGGTTCAAGATCGTCAACCGCCGCCCTGACTTGGTCATTTTAGATGTGATGATGCCTGGGATGGATGGGCTGGCCCTATGCCGCCGCCTACGTGCAGATACCCGATACGACGACCTGCCTATCCTGTTCCTGACTGCCCGAAACGACAATGACGACCTTGTTGTAGGACTTGATGCAGGCGGCGATGATTACGTGATCAAACCTTTTGAACTGACCGAATTGCAGGCGCGGGTGAGAGCATTGCTGAGACGCGCACAGGCGAAGATTAGCACGGTGTTGGAAGTTGGCCGAATACGACTTGACTCGGAAGCAAGCGAGGTGCGCATTGATGGGAAGCCGATCCAATTGACGGCAACCGAGCATCGGCTCCTGCGTTTTCTGATGGAACACCCGCACCAGGCGCTGTCACCCGGCAAATTGCTGGAATCGGTATGGGATTACCCACCTGATACCGGCGATCCCGACCTGGTTCGCGCCCATGTGCGCAATCTGCGCGTGAAATTGGAACAGAGCAATTCCGAGCAGCAGTATATCAAGACTCTGCACGGCGTCGGGTATATGCTGACGCCGTAGTACGATAGGGATTAGGGAGTTACAGATGGAAAAAAGTCGCGTGATTACGCGAATGCACTTTGAGAACTGGCGCAGTCTACGCGATGTGACCATTGATGATCTGACTCCGATTACTGTCTTGGTTGGGTCAAACTCGTCAGGCAAATCAAATATTGTGGACGCTTTACATTTCCTGCGCACATCCATTACTGAAAAGAATGTTTTTGCGACGGTGCTCCGCTGGGGAGGGCGCGATAAAATACAGCCCATAGGTATAAAGGGAAATATGTCGACTACACTCGACCTGTCCTACGCATTTCTGGCATCCGCAAGAACATTTACGGACAAGATTAGTTTGCTATTCCAGGGCAATGCCGTTTTCTACGGACGCCAGATTATAGAAGACGCCACAAATAAAGTACTTCCAGATGTGGAAGCTGACCCACTTGCTGCAAGAATAAACCCGTTCAAGCAAGAACGTTTGCAGTTGCTTCGTGAAAACTTTTTTCCTGAATTTAGCATTAAGAATGATCCGAATATTTTGCAGGAGTCCGATTTTTCAATCATTGACCCGTTCGCCCGTAACGTACCATTCATGCTTCTGTCCATGCAATACACTCATTCCGATCTTTATGAGTATCTTCAGACCGATCTGAAGGATTTGCTTGACCATGTAAATGCGTTGTATGTCGACCTGACTGGCGATGAAATTAGCCTCTCAGTTCAAGAGAAAACGCACTTAGGTGAGGATGCGCCTAGCATTTCTGCGGGAACTGCACGGATTATCGCTATGCTGACTGCCTACTATGCTCTTGATATGGACGAGCATTTTACTCCAGGCTTAGTTGTCATTGAAGAACCGGACACGGCCATCCATCCTCTGCTGTTGCAGAAATTCGTCGGATTGTTACGCAACTACGTCTCGCGTGAAGACACGCCGCGACAATTCATCCTCACTACCCACAATCCGATGTTCCTTAACCTGTTTGAGCCGGAAGAAGTGCGAATCGTTGAACGGCAGAATGGGGAAACCACTGTTAGCAAGGTAGATATGGAATTAGCAAACACGTGGTTTAAGCAGGATGGCGCATATAATTTGGGCGATCTCTGGACAACTCGACTACTTGGCGGCGTCCCTGAATGACTCGCACTCTGTATCTAATCGTTGAAAACAAGAACGATGCGGATGTTGTAAGAGCGATCCTGTTAAAGAAGGGATACGACGTCAGGGTTTATGCAGTGCCACCTGCGGGTGGTGGTAAGGGAATATCGCGCCTTGGGACACAACTTAAAGCCCTGATCGAAACTGCACGAAAAAGAATGAAGCCAGGGGATTGCCTGGCAGTGCTACACGATTTCGATGGTGAAGAACGCCGCAAAACCCCAACCCTCTACAAGACTATCAAGGGCATTTGCAAACAATCGAAGGTTATGGAACTTGTCGCAGTTGACAAGATCGAAGCCTGGCTCTTGGCTGACAGCGGTGTCCTGGCATGGTTAAATCCAAAATCAAGAGGCAAGCCTAAACCAAAATCATGGGACGAAGAACCTAAAGTCAAGGCGGCACTTGAGCGCCAATACCGCAAAACTTATAAAACCCACTATACCGACTTCACCCGCGCAAAGATTGTTGAACAAATCGTCGGAGACGCAGACAAGCGAAGCCCATCCTTGAGTGCGGCGTTACAGTCGCTTCAACAAGCCGGTTGTATGTAATTCCTCTTACGCTCCGCGTTGACGGCGGGCGGCAAATTTCTCTTCGAGTTCGCGCACAGTATCGCGGGCTGTCGCTTCCAGGTAGGGCAGGGCAAGCCAGCCGTTCATCATGCCGAATAGAGCGCCCGTGATGACGCGGAAGTAGGGCGTCGTCTCGCGAATGGGCCAGAAGCTGAAGGGCGGGTAGCCCAGCAGCTGGCTGAAACCGTCAATACCAATCGGCATAATGCCCAGCAGGATGTACAGCCAAAACGGCACCGGACGCAAGTGTTTGCGCACGGCTGGAATGGCGTAGATCAATCCTGCCAGGAAAAGTGCCAGGTAAATCGCGATGTCACGCTCACAGATGGCGATTTTGTAACCCATGACCGGATCGCCAATAAATTGCTTGGCCGTCAACTGGAGGTCAACCGTCCAGTCACTGAGATTGGCCGTTGAGCCTGTAGCCGATTCCACATCGGCGGCGAATGCATCGAAGGGCAGCAAGCCGGGGAAATTGACGGCAGCGCGGGGATAGGCAGGCTGTTCGCCAAAAAGGAAAAATGAGCGAAAGGCGAATTGATGGCACAGCGGACTGTAGACCGTGTAGATCACGTTGGCTGGGCCAGTCAAGCCAAAGTGCATGAGAACAGGGGCGAGGATAGGCAGTCCCGCATAGATCCCAACGATGATAAGCAGCGTGCGCAGCCAACGCCGTGACAGGTTAAGCATCCAACGGTTAGACC
>DATGFK010000725.1:0-2457 GCA_035309185.1 Aggregatilineales bacterium | reverse complement strand
CTGCTGATGAGCGCGAGTTTCTTTATGATCTCGCGCCTGGTTGGCGTCGCATTAATTCCCAATATTGACGGAGTCGTGGCGCACCTCGTGCTGGCTGCCCTGATCCACTTCATGTTGGTCTTCCCGGCGCCCGCGCCGTTTGTGAGCAGACATCCGCGCCTGCCCTGGCTGCTGTATTTACCGGTCATCGCGGCGATGCTTGAATTTTTGCTGGCAGCCGACCTGCCGCGCGTGGCTGGCCTGAGCATCACGACCTTCAACTACATCCTTTATGCGCTGGGTATTCTGGTCGTCCTGGTGCTCAAGTGGCTGCGCCGGGATGTCAAGAAGTATCCAGGTCTATGGTGGTTTATCATCTCGTTTTCAATGGTTGTTGAACTGACCCTGGTGGACAATCTCTTCTTTAGCCGCACATACGGCCTGGGCCGACAGGTTTTTGGGACGGATAGCTGGGTAACGCTGCTGAATCCGGTTCACATTGCGCTTGCGGTTGCCATTTCAATGGTGCTTGCCACTATCGGCTACCACCGGGTGCAAAAGGTGATGGGCGAGACGCTCAGTTACGTTCAAATGTCGAGTTCCAAAGAGTCGCTTACGTTGGCGTTGGATTCGGAATAGGGCGCCCACGCAGCGGCCTGCTACCCGACGGAACGGTTGGCCGAATCAATCTGAGAAAATAAGCCGGTAGTGAGGTAGGATAGAAGGAAGAGTGGCCTGCCTATTACGCCACCTGCGTTGCGATCGGGGAGCGATCATCTGATTTCTTGCGCAGTGGGGAAAATCAACGAAAGTGTGTTTTTGAGAGAAGGAAGCCGACTTTGGCAACATCTGAGCTTCTGATTGGATTGAACGATGCGCAGCGCGAGGCCGTGACAGCCCCGCCCGGCGCTACCCTGGTGATTGCCGGGCCAGGCAGCGGTAAAACTGCCGTATTGACGCGCCGTGTCGCGTACCTGGTGCGCGAGATGAGCGTCCCGCCCTGGCGGATCATGACGGTGACGTTCACTAACAAAGCGGCCAACGAAATGAAGGAACGCATCGAGAAGATGCTTGGCACGGACGTTCGCGGCCTGACCACGGGGACGTTCCATGCCATTTGCGCGAGAATCCTGCGGCGCGAGGCCAAATACGTCGGACTTCAGAAGGATTACGTCATCTATGACACCGACGACCAGATTAGCGTCATGAAGCGGGCCGTCGAAGAAGCCAATCTTGACCCACGCCAGTACAACCCTCGCGGGCAGCTTTCCAAGGTTTCCAACGCCAAGAACGAACTGATCACGCCCGGAATGTACCCACAGGGCACTTATGCCCAGCAGGTCACGGCTGACCTGTACGGACGCTACCAGAATTTACTGCAAATCAGCAACGCGGTGGACTTCGACGATCTGCTGATGATGAGCGTACTGCTGTTCCAGAATAATCCCGACGTGCTGCTGCGTTATCAGGAAATGTACGATCACGTGCTGGTGGACGAGTTCCAGGACACGAATACCGCGCAATATACGCTGATCAAGCTGCTGGTGGGGCGGGGCAGCAGCATCTTTTGCGTGGGCGACCCTGACCAGAGCATCTATCGTTTTCGCGGCGCGGACTATCGCAACGTGACGCGCTTCCAGGAAGATTTTCCGAAGGCGAAGCTGATCTTGCTGGAAGAAAATTACCGTTCGCATCAGATTATCCTGGACGCGGCGATGTCGGTCATTGACAAGAACCCCGACCGCATCCGCAAGCAATTGACGACCTCGCGCCCAGAGGGGCCAAAGATCGTCCTGCGCGACCTTTCTAACGAGGACGAGGAAGCGCAATTCATCGTCGAGAAGATTGTCGAACTCACCTACACGGGCAAATACCAGTTGCGCGACTGCGCCGTGATGTACCGCACCAATGCGCAATCCCGCAGTATTGAAGAGGCGTTTGTGCAGGCTCAACTGCCGTACCGACTGGTGGGGGCCACGCGGTTCTACGGGCGGCGCGAGGTCAAAGACCTGATGGCCTTCCTGAAGCTGATCCACAACCCCGATGACGAGGTCAGCCTGGAACGGATCATCAATGTGCCGCCGCGTTCCATCGGCACGAAAACGGTTGGGGAACTCAAGTCGTGGGCCAGCAAACGTAACCAGAGCATGTTCCGGGCCATGCAGGCATTGCGTGATGGCGTGCAATCGCCGCTGAGCGGGCGGGCTGCACGTTCCCTGAGCGAGTTTGTAACGATGGTGGAGGCGTGGCAGCAGCAGCGGGAGCAAACCCCCGTAGGCGCCCTGCTGGACGACGTACTGCAAAGGACAGGCTTCATCCCCTATCTGAACGATGGCACGCCCGAAGGCGAAGATCGTGTCGAGAACGTCAAAGAGTTGACGGCTCTGGCCCATAATTACGGCGACACGCCCCTGGCCGATTTTCTGCTGGACACGTCGCTGGTGGCCGACGCGGATACGCGCACCGACGAGGCGAATG
>DATGFK010000724.1:0-2280 GCA_035309185.1 Aggregatilineales bacterium | reverse complement strand
ACAATCACGATGGCGACCCCGGCCAGCGCCAGCGCCACGTCAACCACGCCGGGCGGCTGTGATGGCGTCAGGCGGGTCACGCCGCCGATTGCCGCCAGTGCCAACACGAGAATGAGCACGATGATCAACGTCAACCGGTTTTCACCGGTCAGCGTTGCAGCCTGCCCTGTCGCCAGCCATCCGATCACGGCCAGCACGAGGATGGCAGTAGGCAGCAAAAAATCGAGCGGCGCGACGGTCAGCGGCGGTTGCAACCAGAAGACCGCCACAATGCTGGCGATCAGCAGCGCCCAGGGCCGGAAGCGTGCTGGGACAAACAGGCCGTATAGGACAGCGCCTGCCGAAAAGACGGCGATAGCGGTCAGGTTCATCTAGAAACCCTGGTAGATCCAGCGGGGGGCACTATCCGCCGTGACGATGACCAGCAGGATCAGGATCAGGCAGAAGACGAGGGCAAACACGTTTTCGCGGGTCAGCAAACGTCGTAACAAAGGCGGCATAGCTGGGTTCCTGAGACTCGAACGTGCCTTTGGAAATGATCAGTGCGACACTATTGTACCGATTTTGGCCCCTTACGCGAAGTGTGGCATAATTTCGCGTTCGACACGGACAAACTGTTCTCGAAATGGATCAAGAAGACTGGAGGATTTAGCAGTGGGTTCGACCCGGACTTTCCTCAAAATGAGCGGCGTTGCCGTCACAACTGCGCTCCTGGTGATGGGTGGCTTCAGCGGCGTGTGGGCACGCGCAGGCCAGACGGCGCAAGCAACCGGAACGGCCACGATGGCTGGCGGCGCCTCAACGATGACTTTCCCGCCCTGTCCGCCGCAGGGCATCGTCTCCGGCACCGCAGGGGCTACCGATACGCTGACCACGCCCGGTACGCCCCAGGTTGCGACCACAGAAGCCGCCAGCGTTACGCTGCCGCCCACGATGGCTGCAACCGTCAACCCCAATTCCGCTTACCTGGGCGTGCGCGCTGAGCCAGTCGATTCATGCGGCACGCGCATTATCGAAGTCCTCGCCCAAAGCCCCGCCGAAAAAGCCCAGTTGCAAGCCGACGACGTGATTGTCGCCTTTAACGGCACGCCAGAACCGGATATTGCCGGTCTGCGCGATGCGGTTCAGAATAGCCGACCAGGTGATACCGTCACGCTGACCGTTCAGCGCAACGTACAGGGCAACCTCCAGCAACTGGATATTAAAGTGACGCTGATCGCGAAGCCCCCCGACAACACAGCCAGTGTCACTGTCGAGGCGCCGTCAGGTACCGAGGCTGCGACTGTGGCTGCCGCCGCGACGACGCAGGCACCGCAATAGAGCGCCTGGCGCGTCGCAAATCTTGCGCAAGCAGGTGACACCCTTAAAGAGAATCCGCAGCGGCTGCCTGATCTTGATGGCAGCCGTTTTGTTTATCTGCCTGCGAGGATTCGTCTTCCGGCCTGCCAGCGCCTACCCTGGCGTCCATTTTAACCAGGGCAAAAATGCAGCCTGGATCGGTGTCGAATGGGTTAACGAGGCCCATGACGCGCAGGCGATAGCTGCCCTGGCCGACGACCTGGCGGCAAAACAAATCGTCTACGTTTTTGCTTACGTGAGCTATCTCAAACCTGATGGCTCGTTTAACCAGACCTTCGGCCATGCATCGGATTTCATCCGCTCGCTCAAGGCAGATCAGCCAGGCCTCAAGGTGCTGGCCTGGATCGGCCTTCCGTTGGGTTACGTCTTTCTCTCCGACCCAAAAGTGCGCGAGAGAGTGGTCGCCTTCGCGTCAGACCGTCTCAATGCAGCCCTCTTTGACGGAATCCAGTACGATGCCGAGCCTACTGTAGACGGCGACCCTAACTTCATCGCCCTGCTCGACGAGACTCGACAGGCCATTGGTCCCCGTCCAATCCTGTCCATCGCGGCGCGCACGACCTGGCCGATCCTCCCCGATGCGCCCTGGACTCACGCCTTCGGCGGCATCTTCTGGAGCGCCAGCTATTACAAGCAATTGGCACGCTACGTTGATCAGATCGCTTTGATGACCTATGACAGCGGCCTGGGCCAGCCGGTGTTATACCGCCTGTGGACACGCTTTCAGGTCATCCAGACCAGCAACGCGCTGGCCGGATCGCCCGTCGAATTGTTGATCGGGGTGCCAACTTCCGAGGAAGAATCACCGTCCCATCACCCCGCTGCGGAGAACATAACCAGCGGACTGCAAGGGGTCATTGACGGCCTCAACGACTACGAGGCACAGCCAGGGGCCGTGACGGGCGTGGCGATTTATCCCTA
>DATGFK010000723.1:0-5819 GCA_035309185.1 Aggregatilineales bacterium | reverse complement strand
AAGGGCAGGGTGAGCAGCGTATCCCAGGTTTGCCGCGAACGCTCAGAAATGATCGCGCCGCTGACTGCACCGGAAACGAAGATCGGCCAGGAAAACGGAAAAATAACAAAAATCAGCAGCCCCAGCGCGATTCCTCCCCCCACCAAACAGCCCAGTGCGATTTCCACATCTGCCTGTGGGGCAGCCACAAATATCAGACACAAAAACGCCAGGGCCAGAATGCCAGCGTAGGCTACATACAGCGCCCAGCGAAGCCTGGGGCCAAAACGGCCTCGTCGGGCACGAGTCCAGGGCAGGATTCGAAGGGCATTCCGGTACAGGGGATGCTTCGTGTTTGAGCGGCGGAAAAGTCGCGCGATTAACGAGAAAGTGCCCAGATTTTAGCCCTCGTGGGTGAGGCGAAGCGCCCAGTTGAAACAGGCGCGCGTGAGTCCTTCGCGCAGCACGGCCAGCGCTATCACGATCAGGAGAGCGATCAGTCCAGGCGCAGCCGCCATCAGGATTGTCGTACCTGTCACGGTGCTGGTGAGCACACCATAGCCTGAGACTGCGCTGACCAGGCGAGGCAGAAGCCACAGGCACAGGCCAAGCTGTATGAGCCGAATGGTTCCTCCGGCAATTCCGCCAAATAGCGAGGTCATGGCCGGTGAGGCGGTCAGAAAAGCGCCCAGGATACCGGCACTCACCGACAATGCAATTTCCTGTTCGCACTCTAGGAGGATCACCAGGACGGCAAGCGGCGCCAGGATAATTACCCAGAACATGGAGATACCCAGCGTCGCGGCAGAGGTAATCATCAGCGCGACGACGATCACCATCCGCAAAGCGGAAACCACCAGGGCAACGGCCAGCATCTTGCTCCACAGCGGGCGGACGCTGGCCGCGGCTTTTGCCAGGACGATCACGTCCGTGGGATAAGGCGACACGAGCAGCGCGTCCCAGGTGCGCGCGCTTCTTTCACGGCTGATGGCCCGCCCGGCCATCGTAGACAGCGGCGCGATCCAGGCCAGACTGACCAGCGCGCCAACGGCCTGGGCGATCAGCAGCAGCGCGGCACTGTTATTGGGCGTTGGGATTAGCCGCAGAGGGGCTGCAACGGCTGGGAGTGTGATTACGCCGATCATAAACAGGGCGTAGAACAGCCACTGAGTTCGACTGCTGACGTGGAAGATAGGGGCAGGCGCAAGCTGGCGCTCCGCCATATACAGCGGATGTGACTCGCCCTGGATGTAGATCAAGAGCCTGCGAAAGATCGCCAGCGAACTCAATGCGCCACCCCTTCTTGTTTCAAATGATGCGCGTGATGCGACGACAACGCAGGCCGTTGCTCAGGCTTTGTTCAGCGCTTGTGCCAATTCGTTTGCGGTGGGATCATGTAGGATCGCGTACAGGCGTTGCGCGTCCCGCATGTGACGCTCGGCCTGTTCCTGGTTCCCACGGGCGCGCTCCACGCCAGAGCGCACCATAATGGCATCCGCCTGGCCTTTTCGATAACCCCACTTGCGAGCGATGGTCTCGGCCTCACGGGCAGCCTGATCCGCTTCATCCAGCTTGTTCTCGACAACACGCAATTCGCCAATGCGCGCCAACGTGCGTGCCGTCGCTTCCTGGTCGCCCGCTGCACGGCTGACCGGCAGAGATTGGTCAAACAGTGCCTGTGCTTCGTCCTTTCTACCTTGCGCCAGGTAGGTGCGCCCCAGGTTGGACTGGAAGATAGCGCGCCAGCGCGTTTCCGAAAGCGATTCTGCGGCTGCAAGTGCCTGCCCATACAGACCTTCCGCCGTTTTATAGTCGCGGAGTTCATAGTAAGCCAGGGCAAGGTTATTAGTTTGGACGGCGACGAGCAATTTATCGTCAAGCTGGCGACTGATGGCAATGGCGTCTTCGAGTAATTTGATGCCCTCGGAAGGTTTTCCGGTGACGATGTAAAACCAGGCGAAATTACCCAGGCGCAGACTTTCAGCACGGCGATTGGCAAGCTGCCGGGCCAGTTGAATCGATTCCTGGTAGAACGACTGCGCCGTCTCGACCTGGCCCAGATCGGTGTACAGCGTCGCGACGTTGGAGAGTACCAAACCGCGCGTATTGGGGTCTTTTACATTGGTCAGCAACACGGTGGCCCGTTCATAGTCTTGCAGCGCGGCGCCAATGCCGGACAGCGTGCGCCGCGCCGCGCCGATATCGCAAAGCAAGCGTACCATCGCCGTCGTCTCAGCGGCCCGCTCGTAGAGCGCCAAAGCCTCGCTCCATTTTTCGATGGCTTCGGCCAGATTGCCCTGCTTTTCGAGCACCGAGCCAATGCGACGGAGGGCGTGCGCCCGGCCAATGGGATCGTTGGCACTGGCAACCTCGATGACCTGATTGAAAATCTCCATCGCTTTGTCGCTCTGGTGCTGTTCCTGGTAGAGACTGCCCAGAGCCAGCATCGCATTGACCCGCTCGGCCTGGTTCTTGATGCGCTCGGCATACAGAGCAATAGCCTGAGTATAGCTGGCTTCAGCTTCCCCATATTGCTTCAATCCCTGCTCAATAGAGCCGAGATTGACAAGCGCCAGCGCCTCGACATCCGCTTGACCAGCAGCACGAGCCTGTTCGAGGGCGCGATTGGTGAAGTCCAGCGCCTTGTCGTTGTCTCCGACTCGCTGGAAGGCGGTTCCCTGGTTCAGCAAGTTACGCACGCCCAGGTTGGCAGGCAAATTGCCAAGCTGCGCACGGAGCGCCTCAGCCCGCTCGTAGAGCTTCAAGGCCTCGCCGAGCTGGCTCTCTTTGTAGAGTTCATCGGCCAGGGCGTTTGACCAGAGAAATTCCTGGTCGGGTTGATTGGACTCCTGTGAGCCACGGATAGCCTGCGCAAGATATTTTCGGCCCTTGTCCGCCTCGCCGGTTCCGATATGAGCCTGCCCCAGCCGACCAAAAATATAGGTGATCTGCCCGGTATTGCGGCTCGTCTGAAACAACATGATGGCTTCTTTGAGCAAGCGGAGCGCGTAAGTTGGATTGTCCTGTTTCAGGTACACATCGGCCAGGTTCGCCAGGCCCAGGCCAACCAGGGTCGAATCGCCCGTGGGCCGCGCCAGTTCAAGAGATTGTTCCAGGTGGCGCTGCGCTTGCGCCACGTTTTCACGCCGCAGTTGATACGCGCCCAGGTTCAAGAGTGCCCGCGCCCGTCGAGCCGCGTCGCCGCTTTCGTTCGCAAGTGCGAGCGCCTCGTTCAAGTTGGTTTCTGCCTCATCGAAGCGGCTCTGTTGGGTCAAGAGCGCTCCGATCTGGCCCAGGAAGATCTCCTGACCGGCGGTCAGGCCATTGTCACGGGCAAGGGTTAAACCTTGCCGATAAATGTCCAGCGCGAGGTCAAGCTGATTATCGTGCCGCGCCGCATCTCCAGATTCGGACAGGCGGCGAAGTTCTGTCTCCAGGGGGGAAAGGGCCGGTTCTGCGCCCGTGAGCCGCGACAAAAAATTCCGTAGTGCCATGAAACGTATGGCTCCTATTTGGTAAAAAAGTCTACCGATCTTAAACCGTCCCCATGACGAATACAAGCCGCGAAACCGGGCGGCGTTTTGTTAAGTCAACAATAGGTCAAACGTTTGCCGCGAGTAGACGCTTCGCCCTGATCGATCTATGCGCCAAGCGCTATAATTGAATTATCCGCTAAATATGTGTTTGAGAGCGGGATACCCCCGCAGGAGTGAGTCCGGTGAGATCAAGATGGATTCTGATTTCGATACTTCTCTTCCTGGGAGGCGTGTCCGGCTGTACGATAACCATTAATGGCATCGAGTTTGATATTCCGCCTATCACGGCCACGCCCACCGTGGCGACAGCGACGCCCTCTGCCACCCCAATTGCCAGCGCGACGCCAGTCTTCACGCAGGCTGCCACGCCAGTGGCGGCCGTCGTCAACCCCAATGCCCCAGGCGTATTCCGCGTGATCCATGCCTCACCAGGAACGCCAAACATTGACATCTACTTGAATCGCAATGCCAGGCCGATCCTCTCCAACCTGGCCTTCGGAACGGCCAGCCCCTTCCTTACGTACCCACCCGACACGTATTTGATGACCGTTCGCGCGGCGGGATCGGCGCCTAATAGCGATCCCATTTTCGAGCATCCGATACTCCTGGCCGCAGACAGCGCCTTGAATGTCGTGGCGGTTGGATTGTTGACGCAAACGCAATCGCGGGGCTTTTTGCTCCTGAGCGTCCCGGCGAACCGCGACCCCGCCTATGGACGCACGCGGCTACAGGTCGTCAACGCATCGCCGGATGCAGGGCCGATAGAGGTGAATGCGGGAAAGGAATCCATCGCACAGGGTCTGTTATATGGCGATGGGACATTCGTCGGCTCGGATTTGAATCCGGGCGCATACACGATCACCGTTAATGCGCCCAGCCCGAATAACTATGCGGCGCCGACCAGCCTCACGTTGCCCAACACACCGCTCAGTGCCAACACGTTCTATACCCTGGTCATCATCGGCACGGTGGATAAACTGCACACGATACTCCTATCCGACGCCACCCGGCAGCCGCCCACGCCTGTGCCTACGGCTACGCAGTAAAATACTGTTGTGAAATGCAGTTGAGCTGGGGGCAAATCCCGGCTCAACGCAAAAAATTCACTTCAGAAATTGCGATATTCGCCTCAATCAAACTGCGCCATGATCTTTGCATAGGCGACATTAAGTTCCTGCATGTATTCGTGCGCTTCAGGCGAGTTGTTGACGTCAGGGTGGAAGCGCAGCGCAAGCTGGCGGAAGGCGTGGCGCACGGCATCCGCATCGGCACTGCGATCCAGGCCCAGGATGTCATAATAATCCTGCATGGAGTGTCGTCCCGTCGTGCGAGATTGATTCTGGTTTGATTTGCCGGATGCGTTAGACTGACTGTGATTATCGGCCTTGCTCCCGGCGGCGTGACCCGGCGCGCCCTTCGGAGGGGCGTCGTCAAATTCCGCGATTCGCCATTCGCCATTCATAGCCTGATCGCTAATGTGGACAGTCTGACAAATAATCCGACGCATGGTGCTGGACACGCCATAGGTCACGCGCTGCTCCAGGCCGGAGGGCTGTGGCTCAAAATAGACCGGGTAAATATCGGCGTGCTGGCCGTCGGCTTCGTAACCGTAAATTTTGCCCCCATACAGGCTCAGAAGCGCCGACATCCAGTCATAGGGCGGGTAAAGCTGCCCATCTTCAGGCAGGAGCATGTTTGCCCACAGGATGAAGAGGGTAAAGTAGCCTTCTTTGGCATCTTGATGCAGGAGATTCGCGATTTCGGCGAGGTCAATGTCTCGTTCAACCAGGTGAATCATGACGTTTTCGCCAGACGGCAGTTCGACCAGCACGAGATCGCCCGCGTCGAACTTGATCGAGGCAATACCGCCAGCCTTCGTTAGCGTTTTGATCAGGTAGGCATTCGCGAAGGACAAATTGATTCGCATCGGCTCTCCACCTGCTGAACCCGCAATTGATCAAGATTCAACTTTAACTTACATTACGGAACAGGCTGTACCCAATAGGTACTGCCCTGCCCGTCTGCTGTCCAGGCGCTCAGCCCATTGAAACTTACCTGCCAGAAGCGCAAGTTGTCGGAACATTGCGGCCCGCCGATAACGTTAAAAACGCTCCCCGCAGTCATCTGGCCTACCACACTGCCCTGCCAGGTGGATGGCGCGCTTCGCAGGCGATTGGGATCGCCGGGTGTGACCTGGCCGCGCCCACCGATCACCAGTTGAGCGGGTGGCGCGCCGGGGCAATCCGGGGCGGAAGTGGTTGGCCCAACGAAGCCCTGTCCACCATCGCCAATACCGGGCATGAC
>DATGFK010000722.1:0-4153 GCA_035309185.1 Aggregatilineales bacterium | reverse complement strand
ATCACCACATCAAACAGTTCCAGGATTTCAACGCCGCGCTCAAACGGCCCCCGGTGGCCGATCTCGTCGGTGATCCAGGTGGAAACCATCGAAAAAGCATACGTGCGGGCAATGTTCCCAAGCACTGTGCCGGCCTCGGAGGGAGTATAGAGCGGCGCATTGGGATCGCCGAGGAATTCGCGCCAACCCTGTCCCGTCCAGTCGGCGGCTATGGCACGTCCGGCGTAGAGGTCTGCCTGGGTGAAGAGAGGCACGCCGCCTTCGTAGGCGGCCTGCTGAATCGAGGAGCGCAGCCGCTTCCCGCTGTCAATCCCCTCGAAGAACCGCGCCGGAAAGGCGTCTAGCAGGGCGGATCGCTTACCCTGCGCAGTCAACGTCTTGAACAAATTGCCTTCTTTGAGGATTTGCCGGATGGCTGGATTGGGCTTGGGGCCGTAATGCTCACCGATCTCGGCGGGGACATTGCGCCCGGTAAGGATGGTCGCCTGTCCGGATGCACTTTGCGGCCTTCCCTCCACGCCGAAGCACGCATCGGTCGGGATAAAGATGGCCCTGGCCGACTCGCTGCGTGGCGTGGAACGCAACCAGCGCTGGCCGCCTGCCAGGGCGTGGAGGGTTGGCGTGCGGGCGACGGCAAAAGGGTTATGGGCCGGGTCGTCTTCACCCAGCCCAATGCCGTCAAGGAAAATTAATAAGACGTGCGCAACAGTCGTGGTCATCAGTGGATTTTGGCTGGCTTTGCCACCTGGCAATTGATCCCGGCCCCTTTTGTGCATGTGCGCGAAGGGGGCCGTGGATAGACGGGTTGACTATTCTTCCTATTCTTCCAAGGTACTGACGTCGCCTTCAGGCTGGCCTAGCGCACGAGCCTTGAGCACGCGACGCATGATCTTACCGCTGCGGGTCTTGGGAAGCTGAGAAACAAACTCGATCTTGGCGGGTACCGCAATCGGGCCGATCTCCTTGCGGATGTGTTCCTTGAGTTCCTCGGCGAGCTGCGGGCTGCCTGTGAATCCCTGGCGCAGGATGCAATACGTGTAGATCACGTTGCCCTTGAGTTCATCAGGGATGCCGATGGCCGCCGCTTCAGCCACTGCCGGATGGCTGACCAACCCACTTTCCACTTCCGCCGTTCCCAGGCGGTAGCCGCTGACCTTGATCACGTCGTCCACGCGCCCGATGATCCAGATATAGCCATCTTCATCCTTGCGGGCCGAGTCGCCAGCCAGGTACATGCCAGGGAACTTGCTCCAATACTGGCGCTTGTAGCGCTCCGGGTCGCCGTAGACGGTGCGCAACATCCCCGGCCAGGGCTTCTTGATCACGAGCAGACCATCCTCGCCGGGCTTGACCGATTTTCCGTCGTCATCTACCACGTCCACTTCGATGCCGGGGAAGGGCCGCGTAGCGCTGCCGGGTTTGAGCGGAACGCTGGGCATGGGCGTGATCATGAATCCGCCCGTCTCGGTCTGCCACCAGGTATCCATGATCGGGCAGCGGCCCTTGCCGATGGTTTCGTAGTACCACTTCCAGGCTTCGGGATTGATCGGTTCACCTACACTGCCCAGCAGACGCAGCGAGGACAGGTCGTGGCGATTGGGCCACGCGGCGCCAAAGCGCATCAGGCCGCGAATGGCCGTCGGGGCGGTATACATCACGGTGATGCCGTAATGTTCAACCAGCTTCCACCAGCGATTCGGATAGGGATGCGCTGGCGCGCCCTCGTACATAAAGCTCGTCGCGCCCAGGATAGCCGGGCCATACACGATGTAGCTGTGGCCGGTGATCCAGCCCGGATCGGCGGCGCACCACCAGCGATCCTCGTCCTTAAGGTCGAAAACCCATTTCAATGTGGTGCTGGTGTACAGTTGATAGCCGCCGTGCGTATGCAGGATGCCCTTGGGTTTGCCCGTCGTGCCCGACGTGTACAGGATAAACAGCGGGTCTTCGGCGTCCATCGGTTCCGTTTCGCAGCGGGTGGAGGCCACTGGCAATGCCATGAGGTCGTGCCACCAGTAATCCCGATCTGGCTCCATGTGAACCTCGTGGCCGGTGCGCTGTAGCACGATCACGTGCTCGACGACGGGGCATTTCTTGACCGCCTCGTCCGCAATCTTCTTCAGTTCGACGATCTGCCCGCGCAGCCACGCGCCGTCCTGGGTGATGACCACCTTACTCTGGGCATCCTCGATACGGTCAGCCACGGACTGCTCGGAGAATCCGCCATAGATTACGCTGTGTACCGCGCCGATCTTGGCACAGGCCATCATTGCCATAACCAGTTCCGGTACGCGGCCCATGTAAATCGTGACGCGGTCCCCCTTCTTGACGCCCATGCTGCGCAGGACGTTGGCGAACTGGTTCACCAACTGCCACAGCCGGTAATAGCTGTAGGAGCGCGTGTCGCCAGGTTCACCTTCCCAGATTATCGCGAGCTTGTTTTTGCGGGCTGTCGTAATGTGGCGATCCAGCGCGTTGGCGACGATATTAGTCTTGCCGCCGACGAACCACTTATAGAAAGGTGCGTTCGAGTCGTCCAGCACCTTATCCCACTTTTTGTACCAGAAAAGCTCTTCGGCCTGTTCTGCCCAAAAGGCTTGAGGGTCTTTCTGAGCCTTCTTATAGAGGGATTCGTAATCCTTAATGTACGCATTTTCTTTGACTTCATCTGAGGGGTAGTACCACTCCTGTGTGTTCGTCGGAGTCGCCACTGCTTCAGTCATCGCACTTTCTCCTGTTTTAAGTTCAAATAGTGTTGCGAACACTTCTCATTATATGTGTTCAAGGCAAAACGTGAAACAGGAAAAAGCACAACATGGCGCTCGATTCCCGCCGTCCGGCCCCCATTCGCACCGACTCCAGCAATGATTTCGCGCACTTCAGCATGAAAGTTAGGGTTCCTAACATACTCGAAGAAATTCAAGCGCGTAACCCTGACTATCCTGCTCCCATCCACCGAGCGCTTGAAAAACTGAGTAACGATTTAGCCAACGATGCCCCGATCCCCATGATCGGCCTGCCCGCGCCGGATTACGACGACTGGACCGCCTTGTATGGGCCTCACGCGGGCGAAAGCTGGCTCAACACGACATGGTTCTTTGCCGAGTTGTACCTGTATCGCCTGGTCATCGAAGCCGTGCGCTGGTGGGAAACGGGCCGCGATCCCTTTGCGCCAAATAAGAATGAGGAACTGATGGGCGAGTCCCTGTGGAAGTTCCTGGCGCGCTCACTAGAAACTCGTGAACTGCCCGTTGCAGAACGCCTCGGAAAGCTGCTACACCTGGCAATGTGGGGCAACCGCATTGACCTGAGCTACGCGGCCTCGCGAGAACATGGTCACGACTGGGACGCTGACGATATGCTGGTGGACGACAGCGCGAAGGCAGTCCAATGGGTGCTTGACAGGCCAGGAGCGTTCCACCTGGTCGCGGATAATACCGGGACAGAGCTGGCGGCGGATTTCGCACTGATCGCAGCCCTCCTGGAAGCGCGTGACGAGCCAGTGATATTGCATCTGAAAATGCACCCGATCTTTGTTAGTGATGCGATGGTGCCCGATGCACTGGCTTTCCTCGATGCGCTGGATCGGCGTGGCAGTCAGATGAGCGCGTTGGCCCAGACCCTACGCGACGCGCTGACAGTAGGTAAGCTGCGGCTGGCTCCTGACCTGTACTGGAATCAGACCCGATTCCTGTGGGATCTCCCGCCCCGGCTGCAACGCACCTTCGAGGGCGCGGCGCTGGTGATTTTCAAGGGCGATGCCAACTATCGGCGGGTGCTTGGTGATGCCGTGTGGGACCCTGAAATCCCGTTTGATGAAGCCGTCAATTATTTCCCGGCTCCGCTGTTGGCCCTGCGTACCCTCAAGAGCGATCCCGTGGTCGGGCTGCCGCCCGGCATGGCGTTTCGGCTGGAAGCCTCCGATCCCAAGTGGCGACTCAATGGAAAGCGCGGACTGGTGCAGCTCGCGGCGAAAGATGCGGTCTGACTCTGCTCCTGATTCAATCGCCACCTTCCTCGAATTTTCGGGTATACTCCTGAGCTTGATTGAACGGCCAACGACAGGCTAGGAATCTCGATGACCGAAACGACACCTCATAGCATTCCGGGTCAAGTTCAAGGACAGATAGATATTGCGCCACTGGCAATCGCG
>DATGFK010000721.1:0-2387 GCA_035309185.1 Aggregatilineales bacterium | reverse complement strand
TCGGGACTGAAGGCCACGCTGCTCACTTCGTCGGGATGGCCCTTCAGGGTCGCGGTGATTTGACCGCTCTTGACATCCACCAGACGTATTGAGGTACCGTCGCTTGCGGCCAGTATCGATCCGTCCGGACTGAAAGCCAGGCTGTTGATGTCGAGGTCACGCATCAAGGTGGTTGTGAGCTGACCGCTCTTGACATCCCATAACTGCACTGAACCGGCATAGCCATTGGCAGAAGCCACCTGCGACCCGTCGGGGCTGAACGCTACGCTGGTGGGTGCACCGTAGCCCCCGTTCATGAGCGGTGTCGGCTGGCCCGATTTAATATTCCACAACTGCACGACATCGTTTGTATCAGCAGTAACCAGCAGCGACCCATCTGGGCTGAACGCCATGCCGGTCAACGGCCCACGGCCCCTGTCAGCGAGGTTGGCGCTCCAACTGGCCGTGACCTGTCCGGTCTTGACATTCCACAACTGCACCATCCCGGATTCATCGCCGGACGCCAGCAGCATCCCATCGGAACTGAGGGCTACGCTGTCAACCCCGCCGGTCGCGCGAAACACGGCCAATGCCTGACCGGTTTTCACATCCCACACCCGCGCCGTCCTATCATAACTCCCTGCGGCAACCAGCGTCCCATCGGCACTGAAGACCACGCTTGTCACGTTGGTGTTGTCCAAAGTGCCTCTGATCACGCTGTCGGCGTAGCCCTCCAGCAATCGCGGCGCCTCGTCCATATTGGCCGCGTCGTACAACCACACACCGGCGCTGCCTCCTACCGCAATCGTTTTGCCGTCGCTCGACCAGGCAGTTTTGTAATAGGTGCCGTTCCCCAGGCGTGCTACCTGCCTGACTTGGGCTGCGTTCGTTGCCGTAATCGGAGGGAGCGGGCCGTCACCTTGCGCCCTGGCCGGAAGGCTTCCGATGGTGACCAAGAGCAGGAGTGGGAATAGTGCAGAAATCCGTTTCATCGCTCAAGACTCCTTCGCGGGGATCATCTGCGGCAAAATTCGCAGCGCCGATTCGCAATGTGATGGAGATTTTCCTCAGATCCAGACGAAATGATAGGTTTCGAGTCGATCAGGGCTTCTCGATTTCAAGCATAGCCATCCAACGTCTACAAAGCGTCAACTGTTTGCCAGACGTCAAGAGATTGTCGAGCCTGGCTATAGCGCAGGTCGGCTAGGATTCTTGCCACACCCGGCGCTCGGTGGGCAGAGTCGGCACTTCGATCCGCCAGGGCGTCAGCTTGAGCAGCCCAAATTCCGGGTGATCATAGCTGATATACAGCGGAGCCGGATCGAAGCCCAGCGGCTCCGGCGTGCCGCCGATCAGTTCCCACACGCGCTTGCGTTCGGCGGGATCGTTCTCCCATACAGCATGGCAGTCGGCATAGGCCGGTTTTGCCAGGTCTTTGATGTACGCCACCGATACAAAGGGCGTGCCTGCCAGGTGTTTTGCCTTGGGCGAATGCCGCCGCGTGGTGATCCAGCCTGTCGCGCCGTCCCACATCGGGTGTAATATGCGCGAACGGGGGCGGCCATGCGCGTCCACCGTCGCCACGTTGCACCAGATCGCGCTGTGCGCCCGCGCAACAAATTCCCCCTGAATCTCGGCCAAGTTCTCGATCTTGATCATCGCAACCATCGCACCCTCCACGTTTGCACTATTTTTCACAATTATATCTGATTTATCTCTGCAAACAAATTACGGGCAGGTTAACAACTGGTCTGCGACGCCATCGCTGATAGAATAAGGTGCCTAATACCACTACAAAAATACGAGAAGTTATTGAATTCGGTGAGCAACACACGGACAAGCGCTGCGGAGTGATGCGATGAAAATCCATCTGGACACAGACATTGGCGGCGACATGGATGACCTGTGCGCGCTCGCCATGCTGCTGAAGTGGCCCGATCTCGAAGTTACGGGTTTGACCACTGCCAGCGATGAAAATGGTCGGCGGGCAGGCTACATAGCCTATGTCCTGAATCTCATAGGTCGAACCGATATTCCATTCGCCGCTGGGGCCGACGTATCCGGCGGCTACTTCCGGGTAAAACCCGGTTACCCACCGGATGAAGAGAATTGGCCGGAACCCATCCCGCCTCGTCCAGGTTCGCTTGATGCGGCTTTGGCGCTGCTCAAGCACAGTATCGAGCAGGGGGCAGTCCTGGTCGGAACTGGCCCCTTCACGAATTTCAGACTGTTGGACGAAAAGTATCCGGGCCTTCTCAAAATAGCGACTGTGTTCCTTATGGGCGGCCACATCTATGACGCGCCAATTGGGTATCCGCAGTTGGACAATGAGATGGACTGGAACATACAGCTTGACGTTCACTCAGCGCAATATGTTCTCGAACATGCCAGTCCGACACTGGTTCCGT
>DATGFK010000720.1:0-7467 GCA_035309185.1 Aggregatilineales bacterium | reverse complement strand
GTGTTTTGCTCGGCGTGATGGGAGGGGGAAGGCGTGTTTTCGAGGGTGTGACGGTGGGCGCAAGCGCCGTACTGGTTAGCGTGCTGGTCGGTATCAGTGTCGAGGTGGCTGCATTGGTCTGCGTAAGGGTTGGCGAGAGCGTGGTGGTTTGGGCCACCGCCTGGGTTTGCGTGGCTGCATCGTCCGGCGTAATCGTCGTCTGCGTAGAGGACGGGGTAGCAGGCTGGCCCTGGTCGGTTGGCCTGTCGGTGGGCGCTTGCTGTGTGTGGGCCGCGACATCTGTCGAGCGGGTCGTTCCGGCGAGATCGGGCTGCGGCGTGGGGGTGTCAATGGCAACCGATTGCATTGGCGCACCGCTGGTCTGGACGGCAATCGTCCCCAGACGGGGATCAACTGGAACAAAGCGAGCGGTGGCCCAGGGCGCATAGTTTGCAGAAATGTTTGGCCCAAGCGCCACACACAGCGCGTTGGGCTGTGCCAGGGCCAGTCCAGCCTGCGAAGCGCAGGTGATGGCGGCACACAGAATGAGCATGACAGGCAGGAGCAATACTGCCCATCCGCCCCGGCTGCCGCGTTCCGACCCCTGGCCGCCAGCCCGGAATCTGGCGCCGCGTATACTGCGCAAGACCACCAGAACGATACAGCCGAGACTGAGGACCAGGGCGAGACTGAGGACGAACAGGCGACTATCGCTGCCCGGTTGGCTTAGCGAGCGGACTATCGCATTAATCGTCTGGTCTGCCGTGGCGCCCATCACCTGCTGGCCCTGACCACACAGGCCACCGGAGAACCCGCTTAGAACGGCGATTCCGGCAAGGGACACCAATGCAATGAGGCCGAGGAAAACTACAGGCCACACGACGTTTAGCCAGATGCTTTTTCCTGCGCCTGTGGGTTTCCGGTCAACGTCAACCATTGTGTGCCATCCGTGGAATAGTGACTGTAACGGTGGTGCCCATGTTTGGCCGACTTTCCAGGGTTATGGCGCCGCCAAGCGCCGTGACGATACATTTGGACAGATAGAGGCCCAGGCCCAGCCCCCGGCTATCGGTTGGGCCTGCATTTGACGAACGTCCGCGGTACAGGCGGTCAAAAACAGATTCCTGCTCATCCTTGTCAATACCTACCCCTGTATCGGCGACGGTGATGCGCGCCCAACGTTCATCGCCGCGCGCTTTGACGATTACCTCGCCACCGGGCAGGGTATAATTATAGGCGTTGCGCAGCAGATGAGAAATAACCTGGCCCAAGCGCTCTTCATCGGCTTCAACGGATAATTTGGGCGTTAGCATCATCAAGGAAAGGCCAAGTTGGCGTGTCTTCATGACGGGCATCCACTTCGCAACCTGTTCATTGAGAAGCTGGCCCAGGCTAAAGCGGGTTAGATGCACATGAAATTCGTTGGAGAGGATGCCTGACACGTCCGTGACATCGTTGATGATACGTTCGAGTCCTCCCAAATTGTCAATGGCGCGCCGGATAAATTCCGTACCCTGGGGACTTAAATTCGCCTTTTCGAGCATTCCAACCAGTTCGATATAGCCACGGACGGCGGTGAGTGGCGTGCGAAGTTCATGGGACATCTGTTTGACGAGGTTGTCTTTAAGGCGTTCGGTCTCGATGATGGCGGTTATATCGTGGAAGACCACGACATAGCCGAGCATTTCGCCAGACGGCATACGAACTTCTGTGGCCGAAGCCCGATAGGACTTACCGCCCAGATCCACCGTCGCGGGTTCAAAGAGGGCTTCGGGGTTTGTACACAGGTCAATGAAGCCCTGCCGCTGCTCCCGGCTGCCTGCAACACGCTTAATCAGAGCATCGGCGCGCGGGTTGGACAGGATAATATTGCGGTCGGAGCCGAGCACCACGAGCGCATCGCTGATACTGTAAAAAACGGCATCCCGCCGTGTGGTTTCAACCAACTGATCTTCGTAAAGCTGTCGAACCTGCACGTTACGATTCACAAGTTGATCGGTCATGGCATCAAAGGAAACGGCCAATTCGCCAAGCTCATCGGGCACGGAAAGATTCACCCGATGCGACAAATCGCCGGTGCGGATCGAGCGGGTGGTCGTCACCAGCCGGGCCACAGGCGATGTAATGGTACGCGAGACAGAAAGCCCGACCAGGCTGACGCCGAAAAAGAGGCATACGAAAAGAACCGTGAGTACATTACGACTGGTCGAGGTGCGTTCGACCAGGAAACTGTTGGGCAGAGCAACGGCCAGGACACCGACAGGTGATCCGGCCAGTTTGAGCGGCGCCAGGAGCACCTGATAGGGCTGACTGCTGATCTCGACGGTGTCGAGCAGGCTGACCGCGTTTGTGCCGGTCATCACTTGCGCCGCGCGATCCGGCGAAAGCGCCAGCGAATCGGGAGGCGCGTTAAAGGTGCTGCCCAGCACTGCACCGTTCGCGTCGTAGAGGATGATGCCAGAAAGCGACTGGAAGGCAAGCTGTTCCAGGACATTACGGATCGTCAGCCCGGAGACAATTCCGCCCACGATGTTTTCTGATTTATCGGTTATGGGCGCAGCGGTATAGAGCATGATGTCGGGCGTAGTACGCATAAAGGCCGAGGCTTTGTCGGTTGCGGAATTAGGGTTCAGGACTGCGTGTACGATTTGCCAGGTTGACAGATCGTTGATGGCGGTGGCAGGAGGGTTGGTAGAACTATAGAACTGTTGTAGTCCATAGCCATTCCTATCAAAGATGACCACATGGTCAAGCCGCGCGTTGGCGGCAACAGGCCGCAGACGTTCATCCAGAAGCGGCAGGTTTCGAGTAGCTACCGCGTCGGCGATGCCGTCCGTATAGGCCATGAGCCGCAGGGTTTCTAGCTGCTTACGCTCAATATCGACCAGCGCATTACTGCTGGCAACGGCGCTGTCGGCGAGCTGGTTATTGAAGCGTTCCTGTATACTCCCGGCGGTGAGTCGCGTGGTAATAAAAATGCCCAGTCCAGCGATCATGACCACAACGAGCAAGAAGGGAAGGACAATGCGTGTTCGTATACCTGGATAAAAACGATTAGGATGCTTGATTGCCATGCTGTTCCTGATAAGATGCAACGTACCGCCTAAGCATAGCACGGAAAGATATGCAGTCTTATTAAAGAACGGTTTGGGAGAGGTTTTTTCACGGAAAATTCTACAGGAGTCCCTCACCCCCGGCCCCTCGCCCGTAGGCGGGAGAGGGGAGAGCGGGGCGATAAACGGGATCTGATTCCCTATGCTCACAAAGGGGCAGGAGATGAGGGCAAAACACATCCGATCTGTCGTCCGTGAGTCTGTGGAAAGTACGTGCCCTGGTCACTGCTCAGGGGCATGGCGCCATGTCCCTGAGCAGTTATTCTCGAAACTACGGCGTAACGGTTAGCGTGGCGCTGGCATTGCTGGCATCAATGTTGCTCGACAGACCACTGATGTTGCTGCTGTTGTTGGTATAGACGCCGGGCGTTGTGCTCGTGACCGGTGCCCCGACGATGCAGGTGAATCCGCCATTCAATATGCCGCCTGTCAGCGTAATCGTATGACCGCCGGCAGGGGCGCTCAATGTGCCACCGCACGTTGAATCTGTTGCGCCGGTTAAGGTCAGACTCGTGGGCAGCGTGTCCGTGAAATTCAGGCCGCTCAATTGAGGATTATTCGTCGGGTTCGTTATGGCAATCTCAACGATGCTCGATGTCGTTCCATCGGCTGGTATCGTCGAGGGATTGAACGTTTTGGTCAGTATTCCCTGCGGTGTTGGCGTGGGCGTGATAGTAGGCATAGGCGTGAGCGTCGCAGTGGGGCCACCTGTGCAGGTGAGGAAGGTATCGGTGAAGGCACCACTATCCCAACTGCCGGGTTGATTCACCAACGCATGATACAGACGTGCGTGCATCTGAGTCCCTCCCGGTTGCGGCGGAAAATTGATCGCAAAGGATTGGAAGGTTCCCAGGGAACTGACGGGGTAGTAATTGGCCGGAAAGCCTGCTACAAAGCTATCGATCAGCGCTACGCCGTTTGCCCACAGCCGCACGGCAACAAACCCGTTGTTCGGCGAGACACCTGAGGAAAGCGCTTCATACAGGTCGGCGCTTTGGTCACAGCGGATCAGGGTTGGCGCATTCGGAACACCATTGGCACAGGTGATGGTTGTATCCACAACGCCGCCACCATCCCAACTTCCCGTTTGAGCCAGCGGCGCACGGTACACGCGAGCCACCAGCTTTGTACCGGCTGGTTGAACGGGGAAGTTAACAAGCCCCTCGATTGGCAGTGTGTAAATCGAGGTGTAACTGCTTGGAAAGCCGGGCATGAAACTATCCACAATGGGTGTACTGCCTTGTCCGGCCCAGATGCGTACCGCGGCAAAGCCTCCGGTCACGGCCTGTGTGACCGCAAACTTGAAAGTCGCACAGTCAAACTGATCGACTCGGATAGCACTAATACCGCCTGAAGCCTGCGCCGGATAGGAAAAACTCCCGAACGTCAGGATGCACACTGCAATAGAAATCACACCCAATACCCGCAACGGAGCCGCTACTCTAAACATGGTTGAACAATCCCTTCTGTATCGTTGATCATGACTTTTGAGGCGTTGATTTGCGTGTTGCCCTTCGTTCGTGGGCAATTCCACACAACCTGACCCTATCCTATCAGCCATGCGATCCAGAGTCGTGACAGCAACGTAACAGAGGTAAGGCTGCGGAGTTTCAGTGCCAAATATTGTGTCTACTGAGGCATGAATTTGCAGCGGGTGTTGATGGCTGAGTTGTTAAGCGCCTTGTTCTAATTGTGGAGCATTGGGCGATAGATAACGATCAATGGGGATAGCCATCATGTCTGCGCGAGCTGCTCACCGGGCAGGTGATCATAGATCGGCGTCGAGATCGCGCGGCGGGAGGGTTGCCCCCACCCTAAATCCCTCTCCCATGCAATCCCTGTGGGAGACAGCGGGAGAAGGACTTCCAGAAAGCCTGGGATTCCCATTCTCCCCTTGTCCTACTGGGATTGCATGGGAGTAAGGGGTGAGGGAGTCTAAGATAGTGTATAGACATTATTCGGGACAAGGTAGAACGGAGGAATGCTGAAATACGAGAGCCTCAAAAAGAAACCGAAGGAATTTCTAGCAGCCACAGGGTTGACGGTCGAGGAATTTGAAGCGGTGCTGAGTGTATTCGGCCTGCAATATAGCAATCGCTACGAAAAGGAAACGGTGGAGGGCAAGGCCCGGCAGCGCCGTGCGGGTGGAGGAGGCAAGGCGAACCTGGACACAATGGAGGACACACTGCTGTTACTGCTGTTCATCCTGGTCTATGAAAAGACCTATCCGTTGCAAACGATGCCGGGTCTGCAGTTCGGCTTGAGCCAGGGACGGGCCAATATCTGGATTCATCGTTTGTTGCCCACCGTGCGGGAGGCGGTGGCGAGCCTGAAGCTCACGCCTGAACGCGATGGACAGGCAGTCGCACATAGCAGCCTGGCGACTGAAAGCGGTTCTGACCTGGTGATCGATGGGACAGAGCGTCCTCGCGTGCGACCTGTGGACAGCCAGGAGCAAAAGGATTTCTACAGCGGCAAAAAAAAGCCCACACCGACAAAAACTTGGTCATCGTCAACACCCACAGCCAGAAAGTCGTCTACCTGTCCAAAACGCAGCCAGGCCGAAAACACGACAAGAACCTGGCCGATGAAGCCGCCATTGACTATCCCAGCGCAACCACA
The DNA here is from genome assembly GCA_035309185.1 of Aggregatilineales bacterium. GTDB lineage: Bacteria > Chloroflexota > Anaerolineae > Aggregatilineales > UBA2796 > DATGFK01. The sequence goes on along the minus strand of DATGFK010000720.1, from coordinate 1,753 downwards.
CTCGGCAAAGACACGGGCTTCCAGGGTTACGAACCCTCAGGGGTCGTCGCCTGGCAGCCGAAAAAAAAGCCTAAAGGACAGGAACTGAGCGTGGTCGACAAAGCCCTCAACCATCTGCTTTCCGGTATACGCATTGTCGTCGAACACGTCCTATCCGGCGTGAAACGCTGTCGCATCGTCAAGGACGAGTTTCGCAACACCAAGGCGAGCTTTACTGATCTGGTCATGGAGGTTGCTTGTGCCTTGCATAACCTGAGGGTAGATTTTCGACATCCTGTTCCTACCCTCAATATTCTCGCCCTACCCATTTAACTCTTATGCCAAATTAATGTCTAGTGGTAAGTCAGGGTTCGGCACTCGCTATGGACTGTCCGATCCAATGCTCTAACGATACTTCTGAAGAATCCAGACGGTCTCACCGGCCTTGTTAATCAACAATTTGCCGCTATCGCCATCCACTTCCGCCAACCCATTGTGAAACGGACTAGCCTGGACATACTTCGGCCCGATGACGACCTTTCCTGTCGTGTCAACGTATCCCCATGGGAATTGTTGAATACTGCCGCCCGGCAACTGGACGTTCGCCAGCCCCTCGCTGAAGTTCCCGCCATCCCTGAATTGCGCCGCTATAGCTATTTTGCCCGTCGTGTCGATGTATCCTAACTTGTCGCCGCTGTAGACCTGTGCGAATCCTTCAGAGAAAGACCCAGCCCGATCAAACTGCGGCGGGATGACGCGCTTGCCGGTTTTGTCGATAAAGCCCCACTTACTTCCGTACTGCACAGCCGCCAGCCCTTCCCTAAAAGGTAAGGCGTTACTATAAGTCCCACGGAAAGCCGGGTTGCCCGTTTTGTCAAAGTAGCTATAGATATTGGCTGCCCAGATCATACTCAGCCCATCTTCAAATTCGCTTACTGTGTCATAAACCAGCGGGATGACGCGCTTGCCGGTTTTGTCGATAAAGCCCCAGTTCCCAAACCCGGTGGCTCCACTACCACCCATGGTCACCGGGGCCAACCCTTCGGAGAAGTGTCCTGCCGCACCGAATTGAGGCGGGAAGACCATTTTCCCGGTAACATCAACGTAGCCCCACTTTAACGTCTCGTTCTCCTGGACGGCTGCCAACCCTTCATGAAAATCGTCCGCAGTGGCAAAAGGCCCTGGAATGGCCGTTTTGCCTGTACTATCGATGTATCCCCAACCCTGGCGAGAATCGAGCTGTACCGCTGCCAGGCCCTCGCTAAAGTAGTGAGCGCCCAGGAAATTTAATGGGATGATCACTTGCCCATGAATGTCGATGTAACCAAAATTGCCAAAGGAAAAAAGATCATTTGTTTTATAAACAGGCGTGAGGGTCGTATCTGCGTCAGGCGTGGACGGGGCAGACTTTGGCTGTTCGGTTGATTGAATGGTCGCCTGAGCCGTTGACTGGGATGTTGATTGAGCCGATGATTTTTGCGTCAGGCTCAAGGCCACTAAGATCGCAAACAGTGTACTTAGGCCAATCCGAGAAAAGCATTGAGGCTTCATAAATATTCAGTTCCGTCCGTTGCCGCGATCATCGCCGAAACGTCTCTACTCAGACTAATTCCGCCTAAGCAGTCAGTACAATTTTACGCTATCTGTCCCCCTTTTTTCAGGAGACTCAAAAAACACACCCTATCGGTATTAACCCAATATCTCTGAGCATATTCTGGTGAACATTTTGAACTGTTCGGTCTCGCTCAAATTCCACGTTTTTTCGGCGAGAAAC
>DATGFK010000719.1:0-3410 GCA_035309185.1 Aggregatilineales bacterium | reverse complement strand
TGCTGTGTATGCACTACTGTGGCACTGCCGTGATCGAGGGAACCAAAGGCCCGCGCGAGGTACGCGAAGCCATCGCCGCCGGGCATCATCTCACGACCCTGGCCTTTTCCGAAGCCGGATCGCGCAGTCATTTCTGGGCGCCGGTCAGCACGGCTACCGGCTCCAACGGAACGGTGCAGCTTGACGCCAGGAAAAGCTTTGCAACCGCCGCGAACCAGGTAGACAGCTACGTCTGGTCAAGTCGCCCCCTGAGCGGCGATGGCGCGAGTACGATCTGGCTTGTGCCAGGCAAGGCCAACGGTCTGAGCATACCTTCTCCCTTCAATGGCCTGGGACTGCGCGGTAACTTTTCCAGTCCCATCACGGCAGAAAAGGTCATGATCCCCAGGACAGCCATGCTGGGCGAGGATGGCGGCGGCTTCAACATCATGATGGGCATTGTTCTGCCCTACTTCCAGTTAATGACCGCAGCAATTTCCCTTGGCATCATGGAAGCGGCCACATCCAAGGCGGCGGCGCACGTCAGCGGCGCGAAGCTGGAGCATCTCAATCAGGCATTACAGGACTTGCCCACGATCCGCGCTTACCTTGCGCGGATGCGCATCAAGACGGACATGGTTCATGCGTTGTTGCTGGATACCCTCAATGCGCTGGAACAGAACCAGCCCTATGCGATGCTGCGTGTGCTGGAAATCAAGGCTGCGGCGGGCGAGGCAGCCACCGAAGTGACCGACCTGGCAATGCGCGTGTGTGGCGGCGCCGCCTTCCGCAAAGAAGTCGGGGTGGAGCGTCATTTCCGCGATGCGCGAGCCGCGACCGTGATGGCTCCCACCACGGACGTGCTGTATGATTTTATCGGCAAGGCAGTTTGTGGAATGCCTTTGTTCGGCTAATAGGCCACGAGATGAGGCAAAACATGACTGCCAAAGCCAATGAATTGATCCAGCGTCTTCAGCTTTCGCTGGCCGAGACCCTGGATACCCTGTCTGCTCTGACCGACGCAGAACTGGACGAGCCATCCGATCACACCTGCGCGACGGGCGGCTCCCTGCGCGACCTGCTGACACACAACATTGACCACGACCGGATGCACGCCGGGCAGCTTTTCAGCGCGCGTTACCTGCTCAAGACCATGCAAAAAAGCGAGGTTCAGCGGCTCATGGCTGACACCCTGCGTGCGCGGATCGAGCTAATCGCCGCGCTGATTGGAATGCCCGACGAAATTCTTGATGCGCCGATACCCGACGAAGATTGGACAATCCGGGACATGGTTGAACACACCATTTTCTGGGAACGCCACTCGATTGACGACATACGCAGGCGGCGTCTCGCAGGGCGCGTCGAACAGAGATCGTCGGCGCTCTCAGACATTGCCGATCCTCTGTATGGTGAACTCCCTCAAGTTGATCCTACCGACCACCATACCCCAACACCAGTACCCGATCCCCAAGCGGTGAAAGCCCGCAACGCCTAGAGAAGCCAGTTTTGTAGGGCCTGACAGTGTGAAGGAACATGCACGAATGTCGAGAAAACTTCTGTCCTCTCCACGCCGTTTACTCCTGATAAGTCTTACAGGTCTGGTTGTCTTGATCCTGGTGGGTGGGGCGTTGTTCATTGTTTCTCAAAACGGAACGAAGGCGCAAAGCGGGGAAATGCTGGCTCCGGCCATTACATTGCCGACCTTTGATCATCAGAACATCACGTTGCCAGCGCAATCCAATCAGGTTACGGTTTTGTTCACGATGGGCTACTGGTGCAGCGATTGTATCGCCGGAGCGAAGACCCTGGCCCAACTGCAAGGCGCTTATGCGGATCGAGGCGTGCGTTTTGTGGCTGTGGATGTGACCCCCAACGTCACCGCCGATGATCTTCCGGTGTTTATCGATCAGATTGGCAGCAATCAGATGGAATGGGCAATGGATGCTTCAGGACACTTTGCCAATTTGTACGCGGTGAACGCGCTGGACACTGCCATTGTGCTGGATCGTCAGGGCTACGAAGTTTATCGTAATCACCAGGGCGAATCCGACGCCGACATCCGCGCCACGCTGGACAAATTACTCGCCTCCTGACGCAGACGATGTGTCGCACTGATATTTTATGTTCGTGAAAATAGGCGGTCACGATGCTGCCCCAAGACGAGGTTTTATGATCATGACCAGAAAGTTTTCAATCGCTCTCATTTTGCTGAGTTGCATTCTCTCGCAATTTGGGACGGAGGCTTTAGCTCACTCGGTTGCTGCGGCCAAGGACCCCGACGCCATTTTTATTGCGAAGTCGGGCTTGTTACCGACGGGCTTGGCCTATGATGCAATGAGCCAACGATTTTTCATCAGCTCTCAGGGCGACACAGCAGTCGCAGCGATCACGCGAGATGGAGCCGTGAGTAGGTTCATCGAAGACCCGACGCTGGTTTCGACTATCGCAATTAAAGTGGACGCAACACGGCAGCGTCTGTTGATCACCAATGCCGATCCAGGCAAGGGCGCCCGCACACGCAAAGATACGCAGGGGAAATTGGCGGGACTCGGCATTTACGACTTAACCACGGGCAAACCGCTCTCGTACGTCGATTTGGCTGCCTTGCGTCCAAAAGCTCAGCATCTCGCGCAGGATATTGCACTCGACGCCGAGGGAAACGCCTATGTGACGGACGGGCTTTCGCCGTTGATCTACCGGGTCGATCTAACCGGCAAAGCGAGTATTTTTCTGGAAGATGACCGACTGGCAACTGCCGTTGGCGTGTACGTCAGCCTCGTGTACGACCCGGCTGGCTACCTGATTCTCGGCAAAGGCGACGATGGAACCTTACTGAAGATTCCCCTTGCTAATCCAAAAGCGCTCAAGCCCATCGTCGGCGTGCCAAAGTTCCTGGGTGTCAACAATTTGGTGCTGATGCAAGACGGTAAACTTGCCCTTGCCCAACCTGCGGGCGACTTTGCCGGGACATTTCTTTTGAGTTCGGATGATGGATGGGATTCCGCCAGAATTCAGGGAGTACGCCCTATACAGACCCATTCTTCCGTGATTTTGACCCTGCGTGATACGGACCTAACCGCTTTATATTCGCCAATGGGCGAACCGACCGCCTCTGACAATACCGCTGGTGAGTTAGAAATTCAAAAGATCAATATCATGGCTTGTCCGTGCGATTATTGAACGTTGTCTGTAAGGGCCTCGGATGTGCCGTGATCATTCTAGCGCTAGTCTGCCCTGGGGACGAAAAATATACGTTGTCGGGAACGGAGATACATCCCGTCTGAAAATTTGTTCCGATAACGCTGTTTGCCGCCGCTTGAGAATCAGGTATTTTATATCTACAGCGTTTGGCAGGTAGCTTGACCCTTTAGGAAAGGCCCGATAAAAATTTCAAGTGGAGGGCGTTGATGCGAGTTTATTCACTTGATATT
>DATGFK010000718.1:0-9101 GCA_035309185.1 Aggregatilineales bacterium | reverse complement strand
CGTTCGTCCAGGCGGCGGGAGATGAGCATCGCCCAGAACATATCGAGCAGCGTTTGTGGCGATAAATTCTCCGATGGGCGGGCAGTGGTCTTTTCAGCAGGGGAATGCGTGGTCATCAAAAGAAATCCTCCACTAACCAATATTTTGGATCGATCAAATAGATTGGCGACGGTTCGTGTTCAGGCCAATTCTTGACGCAAGATGCCCATCACCAGAACGTCGTTGTAGACGCCATCGCGATAAAGCGCCTGCCGCTTTGTCACTTCGCACTTGAAGCCAACCTTCTCGTACGTACGAATGGCTTCCTTATTGAAGGCGAAGACTTCAATCTCAAGGCGGTGTAAGTTGAGTTCCTTGAAGCCATAGTTGACCAGAATGCGCAATGCGTCTGTGCCGTAGCCGCGCCCCCGATTGCGGGGTGCGCCGATGACGATCCCAATTCTCCCGAATCGGTTGCGGACATCCTGCCTATATAGTACGCATTGGCCGATCAGCCGATCATCGGCGAGTGTGAAGATCGCGAAGGGAAAGCGGGTGTCTTTCTGAAAATTGCGATAAAGGTCTTCGCGCCGCACTGGAGTCCAGGGTCGGATCGGTTCGCTGTCAAGTTGACGCTGCAAATCGGGATCGTCCTCCCACATTTGTAGCTCCTCGAAATGCTCTGGAAGCAGCGCGCCAAGCCGAATAAGTTGGCCGGTAAAGAGTGCCACGCTGGAAATATCCTTTGCTATGCTTTGCAACCACGAAGAGCCACCGCATAAAGAGCAGCCCGAAGGAGTCACCCCTATTTGTGCAAACGCACAAATCCATTATAACATGGGCAGGCTCAAGGCAGGCAATTTCCGGGACAGAAGGGGTTGCTTCCCACCAACGCATGGAATCGCATGATTTCGAGCGACTCAATTCCGCCATCATAACATCGGAAGTCAGGAGATTATCAGCCTGTGTTGTGGGATGCCCCTCTCCCAAGATTTTCGAGAGAGGGGCAGAAGGGTAAGGGAAAACCCTGTCTCAATTGGTGGAAGGCAGGTCGAGTGTGAATATGTTGCCGCGTCCGGGTTCGACTCGCAGGGAAATGCCGCCGCCGTGCTGCTCGGCCAGAGCTTTTACGAAGGCCAGGCCCAGGCTTTGACCGCCATCCGGGTTGCCCTGTCCATTGCCGGATTTGCTCGATCCGTTCGTAGGCGGCTGATAGAACAGATCGAAGACCTTGGAGGCTTCTTCTGGCGGCAACCCCTTGCTCGTGTCGGCCACGGAGATGCGCACGATGCCGGGCGCAGTCGAGGCCGACAGCGAAACCTGCCCGCCGGACAGGGTAGTGTCGTACGACCAATTCAGCATCGTATTTAACATCTGTTCGACGCGGGTCCGGTCAGCGTAAAGCGGCGGCAAATCGCCGGGGACATGCGTGGAGATCTGTACCGACTTCTCTTTGAAGCGGTCTTCGCTGGACTTGACAATCTGCTTGACGATTTCGGGCAAGGACAGGCGTTCGCGCGAAATCCGCAATTGTTTCCGCTGGGCGCTGGAAAAGTCGATCAGGTCGGACAACAGCGCTTGTTCCATAGTGACTGAGCGATCAATGGACTCGATTGAGCGCTTCTGAGCCTCGTTCAAGGAGCCGTACATCGCCATGTTTAGCGCAGAAGCATGGTTCTTGACATTGGCAACCGGCTCCCTGAGCGCCTGAACTACCGAGTTGAGCAAGTGAAGGCGAAACTCGTCGAGTTCCTGGAGCCGCGTGGCCTCGGTTTCAGAATCCGCAACACGCTGGCCGACCTTCGAGGCCATCGTATTGAAGGCCACTGCCAGCCGCCTGAGTTCGCTTTCAGAAGGCGTTTCCACTCGCTGTGAGAAATCGCCTGCGGCAATCTTATCAGCCGTTTCACTCAGCCGGAACAATGGCTGCGTGATATTGCGCCCTAACAGCACCGCGACAATCAAGGCCAATACGGCGCCAAAGACGAAAGCGATTACCAGAGTCGTCTTGATGCTGTTTTGCGCCGTGTCAAGGCTGTCCGTAGCACTCTTTTGAGCGGTACTCAGCGTATCGTTGGCGCTACCTTGTGCTGTCTTTAGGGTGCTGGCCGCATTATCTTTCACCGTACTCATCGTGTTCGTTACGTTGTTTTTCGCGGTGGTCATGGTATCGGCCATGCTATTTTGCGCGGTGGTCATGGTATCAGTCAAGCTTTTTTGGGCAGTCGTCAACGTGTCCGCGATGTTCTTTTTGGCAGTCGTCAGTGTGTCCGCGATACTTTTTTGGGCGAGGGCAATGGCTGTGCGTGGACGCCAGATCACAATTGTGCCCACAATCTTTGCGTTCTGATCCAGGATCGGACTCAGCGCCAATGCAACGTTGGGGTTGTCCTGGTTGAATACGTTCTTCCCTTGCGCCGCGGCTTGCAAGTCTGCCGCAGCAGGCAGCACAGTCTGAGGGGCCGTGACGGCAACCTGATTCTGACCCTGGTAGACCCCAACATCGTAGCCGGTCAGGTCCTTAATTTTGCTCAGGTCATCGGCACCTAGCTTTCTCCCAAAGACGAGGAGTCCGTTAGGATCTTTGGCGTCGCTAGTCTGAACCGGCCCGTAGGCAACGATATAAAGATCGCCTCCAATCGTCACAACTGCAGATTGCGGCGCAGTCAAATCCTTCGCCGTGGCAAAGGTTATTCTCGTATCCTTCGTGAATTGTTCCGCTGGCCCAAAAGTGAAATCGTTTTTGTCGGCACTATTCCAGACGGCCAGCAATTGCAGATTGAACGTGTTCGGCGTGGAACTTGGGTTGGCGGGATCGAAGTTGGTTTTGAAGAAACTTTGATCCGGTGGATAAGCGGTAATGGCAGTGTGTATGTCATCCCAATTGGCATTGTCCGCAACGTTGTGGGTCAGGGTCGTTTCGATGTCTGTCAACGCGCGATTGACACTGCCCACTGCTGCGGAAAGGCCATCTCGCTCCACGGTAATCAGCGAGGCCAGGTTATCCTGTCCTACTTTGGTCAGCGAGGCCAGGTTATTTTGTTGGAGACTGTCGAGCGACGATAGGTTGCCCTGCTGAACCGTATTCATCGAAGCCAGGTTGGTTTGTTGGGCTTTATCCAGTGAGGACAGGTTATCCTGCTGGACTTTGTCCAGTGAAGATAGGTTATCCTGCTGGACTTTGTCCAGTGAAGACAGGTTGGCCTGCTCCAGGTTGGACAGGGATGTCAGACTATCCTGGCTCACTTTGACCAGGCTATTCGTAGCGGACAAATAGGCCGTAATGCCGAACAGCGCAAGCGGCACCAGGGCAAGGGCGGTAAGTGCTAACAAAAGCCTTGTGCGTAGCGACATGACGAAAATCCCTCTAGCGATGTGCGATGTTCTTACATTTCTTCCATTGTACTCAAGTTCACGAAACGGGCGAATCTGAAGTGCCCGGCAATACAAAACGCTGACGAGCTTCCTGGGCAATCATTTTTCCAATCACCAGCGCTGAGGTTGCCGCCGGAGAGGGCGCATTCTGGACGTGAATCACGTTCTTCTGGTAAGCGAACAGGAAATCGTCCACCAGTTCGCCCTGCGCCGAAAGCGCCTGGGCGCGAACGCCGCTGGGGCCGGGCAGGAGATCGGTGGCGCTCAGTTCTGGGATGTAGCGCCGGGCATCCTTTACGTAAGCGCTTTTCACGTAATCCCGATACATTTCTCCAAAACCCGTTCGCCAATATTTGGCTGCCAGCTTCCAAAAGCCAGGGAAGCTCAGGACCCCCGCCAGCTCGCGCCAGCGGATCGTGGTGCGCGTGTAACCCTCGCGGGCGAAGGCGAGCACGGCATTTGGCCCGACCCAGACTTCGCCATCCATGCGGCGCGTAAAATGCACTCCCAGGAACGGGAAGGCTGGATCGGGCAACGGGTAGATCATAGCGTGAGTGAGATGGCGCTTCTCAGGCCGCAGGACGTAATAATCACCGCGAAAGGGGATGATGCGGACGACTGGCTGTGATCGATCCGACCTGCGGCCACGCGCCAGCACGTCGGAAAATAGCCCGGCGCAGGTGATCACGAAGCGTGCTTCGATGCAAGGTAACTGGCGCTGCCGTCCTTGAACCCCGGCCTGCCCGGCCATCGTGAAGGTTATTCGGTTGACATCGCCGAGCACATCGATTCGTAGAACCTTGCAGCCGGCCACAATCTCGCCGCCGCGATGTTGAATATCCTGCGCCATGACTCCGGCGATTTGTTTGTAATCCACCACGCCCGTGTTGGGCGAATAGATCGCTTTGACACCGGCGGCGTGCGGCTCCAATTCGCGGAGTTGGGCCGATTCAATCAGTGACAAACCCTGTACGCCGTTTGCGATACCCCGCTCATAAAGAGCGCTCAGTCGCGGTACCTCATCTTCCGTGAGGGCAACGACGACCTTGCCGCACAAGTCATAGGGTATATGGTTTTCCTGGCAAAAGGCGATTGTTGCGTCGTGGCCGGCCACGCACAGCTTGGCCTTCATCGAGCCGGGTTTGTAGTACAGCCCGGAATGGATCACGCCGCTGTTATGCCCGCTCTGGTGATGTGCCAGGTCAATCTCTTTTTCAAGGAGGGCCAGTTTCAGGTCAGGGTGCTGGCGCAGGATCTCGCGGGCTGTCGCCAAACCGACGATTCCCCCTCCGACAATGACCATGTCATAGTGCGTGCGCTGCGGGCCAGGCTCAGTGAGAGCTTGCATCAATTTGACCTTTTCCTATCTCTGTTCGATTTCAGGTAACTGAATCGTAGGGAAAGCTCCCGACCACATAAACTGTATAGCATCTAATACGCGATTTCGCGCAGACAATCCAATATCGTTTTCAGAAAAATCATGCGTGGCCCAAAATGAATAGTTCAAGAACACCGCGTCACGGTGCCATGTCATTGCGCCGTGAAAGTCTTGTCCGTTGTAGTCCAGGCTAATTGCCAGTTCAATAAACTGTGCCACTGCGTCCTTTTTCCCCCAGGGGCCATCTGGTGGCATATAGCCCCGGAAATCCTTTCCAAAATAGGCTTCGATAACCGCAATCACACCCACAATGTTTGCATTGAAGTCGTCCAGTTGTCCGGCAGGAACCCATAGCTCTTCATGTATCCTGCCGCCGACTATATGGCGTTCAAATTGCGAGATATAAGAGTCTTTAACATTGAAGCGTGTTACGTAACCTGCTTGAGTACCCGTCTTTGTATTCCAGTCGCGGGCAATTTGCCGGGCATAGGCGATAGTTAGCACGGGATAGAAAATCGGTTGTTCTGGCAGACGTGGTGGAAAGGCCCGCAATTCGCTCTGGTAGACCAGGCGCATTTCTTCGAGGCCAACGGGGCGATAGAGGATCATAGGGTTACGACAACTATAGTCCAGTAAATTGCTGAGGGATGATAAATCGTGGCGAGTACGGGCTTCCCCTCTCCCGTTTTGCTGGGAGAGGGAGTGAGGTCAACTTCTCACCGCCAGGGATCAGCCTGGCCGACAAAGATCGGTTCGACCCCAGGCGTAAAGCCGTAAAACCAATCTGGCATTACGGCACGCATAACCACGGCTTCGCTGGCATAGTGCGACGTGCCGATCAAATTGATGCTTGAATCGGTCAGCAGGATTCGTGCTTCTTCGCGGTGTGAAACTCGCCATTCGCCGGGGCCGAACAGCCACCATTCCCCGGCCACGAACGTATCACAGCCCAGGTTGGCCGCTTCGCGGATCACTTCGGGTTCCGCCCGCCCTCCAGTGACGACGGCCACGTGCTGGACGGGGCGACCATTGTGCCGGATGGCATCGTAACGAAGCAAGGGCAGCGCGGTTGCCTCGGCCACGCGCCGGGCAAAATCGTTAAAGCCCATCGCGTTGATCTTGCCATGTAGCCCGGCGAAGCCGCCCATATAAGACACGAAGCGTTCCTGGTCGCCCAGTTTGAGCATGTCGGCCAACGCCGAAGCCGTGGAAATCTCCTTATTAACGTCTAGCGGCGCGTGGCAGACGTAATAACTGATGTGGTGCTCCTTGAGTTCCTCAAGCTGCACTTCTGGCATGGGTACAAAGCCGGGGCCACTTTCCCGGTAGTCGCAGACATGATGGCAGAAAATCATCGCGCCTGGTGCGCCGCGTTCGACCTCGCGGGCGATGATCTCGTCAAGGACACTCTGCGCGGGAAAGACGATCAGGTATACCCGATCAAGGTCTTTGGCATTGTCTAGCATCAGGCCGTTCCAGGAGCCAGTCAGAAATCCCGGCGCGGCAAAATGTTCAAACATAGACTCATAGCCCGCAGGGAAGAATCGTCGTCCACTGCTCTCATCAAATGCCGCCACATTAAAAAACGTATCCAACCTGGCGACCAGTTCAGCCTGTTTGATCAATCGGGCCTCGTTTCCGTGTAGCAACCTGGGCTTCGCTTCTCACAAACTCCACAATCTCGGCAATGCTGGAATCGGGAGTGAGCTTATCGGGAGACTCAAGCTGTCTTTGAGACACCAGCGCAATATACGGTGTCTCGGTTGTCAATGTCACATCCAGCCGCCCCAGCAGGGGTTCTGAATTCACCCAGCCGCCATCGAGTGTCAGGATGCGGACTGTCCCATCCGATTCTACATCGGCGCGGGGGAAATTGCCGAGTTGCAGGACCAGCAGCAAGTCGGCGTCTTCCACTGGCGAAAGCAGCACGTCCAGGCGCGCTGCCAGACGTATAACTAGCCTCTTGCGAGTCACCCTGGCAGACCACGGGCCAGCCGCCAGCGGAGTTTGGATAACCTGCCGTAGCTGCTGCACTGTGGCAGGCTTGCGATAGAGCGCATCGGCTGGGCCTATGTGGAAAGCATCGTAACCCATAGCATCCATTGCAACCAGCATCCCGCGTCCGTCTGTGGCCTCGCAAATCCAGCTATCCGCTTCACAGGAACAGCCCAGGTCAACGAGCAGAACCGGGCCTTTAATGGTCGTTTTTTCGACACGGATGCGTGTCATAAGCCTGGGCAGTAATTCCAGGCGCCCGCCCAGGCCTGCGGTGTAGAGCAGGGTGAGGGTCGTCGCTTCAGCCAGCATAATCGAGGTGCGCGCAAGGTACCATCTTCACGGCAGCGGAGTATAATCGGTGCGCTGCAAATTGAAAAGAACTGTTTGTGACCTCAAAAAGGCTGTTAAAGGTTCCCCTGATGTCCACTGCATATTTGACCGATGATCGTTTCGCTGCACATACCTTAACCGGTCATGCTGAATTTGCTGGGCGCTTGACCGCCATCCAGGAGACACTTGCTGCCCATAACGTACCTGAGCGGATGATGTGCCTGACTCCAGAAGCGGCCACAGATGAGCAAATCCGGGCCGTGCATACCGACGAATACCTTGACTTGCTCAGTTGGACTGAGACCCAAAGGGGATTGCAGTTAGGGCCAGATACCTATGTCTTGCCTATGTCCTTCAAAGTTGCAAAGCTGTCCAGCGGCGCGGCCATTGGCGGCGTTGATGCCGTGCTATCTGGCAAAGCCCTTAACGCCCTGGTGTGTGCCCGTCCGCCTGGACATCATGCCACTCCACAGATGGGCATGGGCTTTTGTCTGCTGTCGAACGTTGCCATCGCGGCGCGCCATGCCCAGAAAGCCTATGGCATTGAGCGTGTCATGATCATGGATTATGACGTGCATCATGGCAATGGGACACAGGATGTATTCTACGCCGACCCCAGCGTGATGTTTATGTCCACACATCAATTCCCGTGGTATCCGGGGACGGGTACGGTCGGAGAGACGGGCACCGGAGCGGGTATTGGCGCCACGGTCAATGCACCGCTGCCTGCCGGAACCGGCGATAAAGGCTATGCGGAAATATACCGGCGGATCGTGTGGCCGGTGGCGCGGCGCTTCCGCCCGGAACTGATCCTCGTCTCGGCAGGCTTCGATGCTCACTGGTGCGACCCGCTCGGGCAGATCAAATTAAGCCTGAACGGTTACAATCACCTGACTCGTGAACTGATTGCGATGGCTCGCGAACTGTGCGGCGGGAAAATCGTCTTCGTCCTGGAAGGCGGCTACAACTTGACTTCGCTCGGTCACGGCGTATTGAACGTGGCCTACGCGCTGCTCGACGATCCCACAGTAGTTGACCCGCTCGGCCCCGCCAACGGCAAAGAGACTGACATTACTGACCTGATCGCTGAAATTGTTGCGACGCACAGTCTATAATGCGGTCAGCCCAGTTTGCAAAACTGAAATTGATTGTCAAAGAAATACGAATCGTTACGAGTCGCCGGAAGGATGGCGAAAAATCGTCAGCCACCGTCTTCAGTGCCGTGGGATTCTCGCTGAATTTGAGATTGCGCTGCCTTGCATAAATTCTGTAGCCGTAGGATAATCGTTGTATCAGGGATTTTAGGCTGATTCAGACAGCGAACGGTGGAAACCCACCATGACCAATACCACATTACGTGCGTATCTTGATGAATTGAAGTTGCTTCTGGAGCAAGAAGCTCTTGAAGAAGTGATGGGCCACTGCCGCCACATTTTGCAGCATTTTCCCAAAAATGTGGAGACCTATCGCATTCTGGGACGCGCCTTGCTCGAAAAGAACCGTCACCAGGAAGCCGGTGATGTTTTCGAGCGCGTGCTGAGCGCTGTTCCGGATGATTTTGTTTCGCACCTGGGCCTCAGTGCGGTGAGCGAAGCCGTTGGGCAGATCCCTCGTGCCATCTGGCACCTGGAACGCGCTCACGAGCAGGAACCGAACAACACGGCCCTCCGTGACGAACTCAAGCGGTTGTACGAGCGACAGGATGGCGCTGCCCCTGAACGTCTTCAGATGACACTGGGCGGGCTGGCCTATACCTACTATCGTAGCAAACTGTATGAGCAGGCAGTTACCGAACTCAAGCACGCTCTTGACCAGATGCCGGATCGCGGCGACTTGCTGGTACTCCTGGCGAATGCATACTGGGATACTGAACGGCCCGTTGAGGCAGCAGAGACAGCCTTACAATTGCTGGGAATCCTACCGAACAGTTTGCAGGGAAACCGTATCGTGGCCGCAGTGTGGCTGAAGGCTGGACGGCCATCTGACGCCGCGCCGTTTGTATCGCGCCTGGAACAACTCGATCCGTACCTGGCCTGGCAGA